>JAJYVK010000094.1 GCA_021792075.1 Actinomycetes bacterium
TCATTACACCCCCCATTTCGGAACAATGTTCCATTTATACTCTCAACTCACAACCCCGTCAAGAACATGTTTGGCAATTTGCGCGGTAGAAACGACGGTACCGGAATTCACTATCTCTTATCTCGGAACGCGGAACTCCGGCCTCTAAAGGTGTTGCGATAAACGGTGCTTTATCGATCTGCGCGGCAAACCCCGCCCGTCAAAGCAGTAATGACGTAGCGCTGACGGAACAGCCGTTAGAGGAAGTGTGCTCCTAACTTTGTCAAGCCACCATTCGCCCGTTGAGCCGGGCTCGATGGATTGCGGCATCGCCTCTTACAGAGATCACAGCAGCCTGAAGCGGATATCTTTGGACCAATCCGACGCGAGAATTCATGGGCAACCTATGACAGGGCTGTCAGCCATGAAGGTAGACTGAACCGAACGATTCCAAAGCAGTCGCTATATCCATTTCTAAGGAAAGGAAGATGGCTATGGCGGATCGCCAAAGCTCTCGCCGTTTTCTGGGTCCCTGGGTACTTGTCGTAATACTTTTCGTAGTTGGGTCCGCAGCACTAATAGTTCTGGACACTCAATACAGAAATACGCCCATCAAAGAGGCCGTGTCTGGACCGTTGCGCGCAGTCATCATTCTTGTCGTTGGCTCCATCATTGCCAGGGTGGTTGAGACCAAACTCCTGGCCAAATCACTGACCTCACTTCCTCCTAGGCAACGGACTATCGCAGGCTTCACCGTCAGATTGCTGCTTTATTTGGGGATCACACTAGCCGTCTTCGCTGGACTTGGGATTGGACTTTCGAGCTTTATATTCGGCGGTGCGTTTCTGACTGTAGTGATCGGGCTCGCAGGCCAGAGCATGCTCTCGAACCTCTTTGGCGGTGTCTGGCTCGTTCTGTTCCAGCCATTTCAAGTGAGTGACTCGATAAGCTTCGTCACCTGGCAGTACCCGCTTCTAATGCCTTCATATCCTCATGAGGCAATAAAACCGACCTACTCTGGACGAGTCACAGATATCAACTTGATGTACACCACCATCGTCACCGACGATGGTGAGCCTCTGGTGCTGCCCAACGGAGTCCTTGCCCAGGCCGCAATCATCAATCGAAGTCGCTCAGGCGCCCGCAAGATCTCGGTGCGGTTTGAGACGCCCCGTCAAATCAGCCCAGAAGAACTGAAGACGAACCTGTTGGAAGACCTGGGGAGTTGGGACCGGCCTCCCACGCTGGAACTAACCGACATTGGAATCGCAAGTTACTCGGCCCGGGTCACGGTCTGGAGCCGCGAAAGCGAAGAGAGAGTGAAAGACCGAATCCTGAAGTCTGTGTGGAAGGTCATATCGCAGCTGAGCGAGACAGAAGACTCTACCGGCCTGTAACAGACCTTCTGTCCCAAAAAGGCAAAACGACGTCGCGAGGTCAGTGCTGAGCCATGTTGACAAATTTCGTGAATGAGTCAAGAAATGCCAAATGCGCCACGCCTGTTGGACCGGATCGATGCTTGGCTACGATTATCTCGGCCGTTCCCCGGTCTGGAGACTCATTGTTGTAGATCTCGTCCCTGTAAATGAAAAGAACGACATCAGCGTCCTGTTCGAGCGAGTTGTGAGCAACGATCCCGTTCGCAATGAAGTTGTGGGTGCCACAAACTGTGAGATCATAGACAGGCTCAGAACCGTACCGCTCCAAGGCGCGGAGAGGAGCGAAATCTACCTTCGTGCCAAGGCCAAGAGTCGTGGAAAGCCTTGTCAGCAGCTGGCCCTCGGCTAAGATGGCCGATCCAGGGAAGACAGCCACGTCTTGACCGATCCTCAACTTTTCTGCCGCAGTCCACCCCTGCTTAGTAAGAAATTTATGATTAGCGCTCGCCCTGACCGAACGGTCGCCCAAATCGAGAACAAAAGTATCCTTCACCCCGGAAGAAAAGGCTCGCAAAAGCCTCGACTTCACCAGCCTGCCATTGCCGTCAACGCTCATCACCATCGTGCCCGCAGGCTCTCCCGTTGCCAGATCGCCGATCGCCTGAGTAGAACCATCAGCCAGGACAACCTGGGAATCATAGCCCAGACAGCCGGATTCTCTGAGGTCGGAAAGGGCTGGCCGCTTATCCGCCCTCATCTCAAGATTCCTGGAAAGCTGAGACAGCGCAAGAACGGGTACGTCCAGCTCTCTGGCGAGAATCTTGAGCCCCCTGGATATCTCGGAGACCTCCACTTGACGCGATTCGGCCCCCATTCGACCAGACATAAGTTGGAGATAGTCGACTACCACCAAGCCAAGCCCGTCTCTAGCCTTCAATCTTCTCGACTTCGCTCGGATATCCATGACATTCACATTGGGGTTATCATCTATGTAGATCGGTGCATCGGCCAAGCGCCCTATGGCGTGAGAGATCTTCTCCCAGTCTTTTTCCAGAAGCTTCCCGTTTCGCATTCTTGTTGAGTCGATCTGCGCTTCGGAGGAAAGCAGCCTCTGTACCAGCTCCTTGCGGCTCATCTCCAAAGAGAACAGAAGCACCGGAACCTTCTGCTTCATGGCTACGCTAGCGGAGACGCCTAGTGCAAAAGCGGTCTTGCCCATTCCCGGGCGCGCGCCTACGATTACCAGGTTCGAGGCATGAAGGCCGGACAGGACATTGTCAAGATCTGTAAAACCGGTAGGAATTCCCGTAACCGCCTCAGATCTCGCATACAAGGCCTCGAGATCGTCGAGAGCGTTTCCCAAGACCTCTTTTATGTGCGCCATGGTTTCGCTTTGGCGCCGCTGCGCGACATCGAAGATTAGAGCTTCAGCCCAGTCGATCACTTCAACCACGTCGTCTGGAACCTCGTACGCTCTCTCGGCTATGGCGCTGGCTGCCCTTATAAGCCGCCTGAGAAGCGAGTACTCAACCACGATCTCCGCGTAGCTGAACGCGTTGCCGATCGCCGGAGTATCGGCCTGCAGCTTGAGCAGCTGCGGCACCCCGCCGACATCCTCAAGTAGGTTCTTCCTCTTGAGCTCTTCCGCAATAGTGACGGTATCTGCGGGATCGCCCCTAGCGAAAGCAGAGGTAAGCGCTTCGAAAATGTATTGGTGGGAGGGCTTGTAGAAATCGACAGCCTGACATATGTCGATAGCGTCGGCAATAGCGTCCTTGGAGAGCAGCATCGCGCCCAGCAACGACTCCTCGGCCTCGAGATTATGAGGCGTGGCCCGTTGAAGGACCTCCTTGGATTTTTTTGTCGACCTGCCTGGAATCTGCGTCATCTACCAATCCGAATAAAAAAGGTCCGACCCATCAAATGCGATTGGCGCCGTCAAATGCCAGAGAAATTGCGCCAGCACAAAAATTCGCTGGCGCACTAATTTCTACTGGAATTTCTACTCGATCCCGACGACCTGCACTCGAACGGTCGCTTTGACATCTTGATGGAGACGGACCTTCACCTCATGAGTCCCAGTCGTCTTGATGTGCTCGTCCAGTTCCACCTGACGCCGCTCCACCACAGGCCCTCCCGCTGAAGTGATCGCGTCAACGATGTCGTTCTGAGAAACCGAACCGAAAAGCTTGCCATCCTGAGCACGGGCCTCAATCTTGATCTCGAGTGCCTCCAAGGCGGCGGCGACTTCGGAAGCAGAACCACGCAACCTGGCCTCGCGAGCATCGCGGGAGTTTCGCATGGCCTCGGCCTGATGCACCACTCCAGCGGTGGCTACGATTGCCTGACCCTTGGGAAGAAGAAAATTTCGTGCGAATCCGTCAGAGACCTCAACTATGTCGCCGCGCTTGCCTAGACCCGCCCTGTCGGAACGAAGAACCACTCTCATTGCCTTGCTTCCTCCGCCTCTTCACTCTCTGCATATAGCTCATCTGCAGCCTCTAGCCCTTCCAAATCCTCGGCCGGCAGGAACACCGTCTCGGGCTCGCTCGGAACGGCGGTGCGTGAAGCACCACGACCGCCACCGGAACGCTCGGCGACTGTGCGCTGAGTATAGGGCAGCAGCGCTAGCTCGCGTGCGGTCTTGATGGCGACCGCCACAGCACGCTGATGCTGCGAGCAGTTGCCCGAAACACGCCTGGCTCGGATCTTACCCCTATCAGACATGTACTTCCGAAGAATATCAACGTCTTTATAGCTGATGCTTTTGATCTGCTTGACGCAGAATATGCACACCTTCTTCTTGCCACCCTTGCGCACTACCTCTTTAGTGGACTTCTTGCTGCCTGAACGATCTCTGTCTCTATCGTTGTTTCTTGCCATGATTTAGAAAGGTTCCTCTTCGTATGAGTAAGCGCCCCGGGCGGGTTCACCGACTGGTGCAGCTATGGGTACTTCACCTGTATCCATCCCAAATCCCTTGCGCTCATTCCGGACTATTTGAGCCGTCGCCCATCTAAGCGATGGGCCGATCTCATCTGCAATTATCTCCACCTTCGACCGCTTTTCACCCTCTTGAGTCTCCCAGTTACGCTGCTCAAGACGGCCTGTCACAATGACTCGCGCACCCTTGGTCAAACTCTCGCTCGCATTCTCCGCCATCTCCCGCCAGCAAACGACATCAAAGAAGGAGGTAGCTTCCTCCCACTGTTGACTCTGACGGTTCTGCCAGCGCCTATTGACTGCAATGCCAAATGTCGCAGTAGCTTGACCTGACGAAGTGAAACGCAACTCGGGATCTCTGGTAACGTTCCCTACGATTGTGATGGAATTTCCGTTTGACATTCCTGACTCCTCTAGAGTTCTTGGAAAAGCGGCTCAGACCGTTAGGCCACCGACTCCGAAACAGGCTTTGCAGCAATCTTTTGCTTGCTTGACTGTTCGGGGGTGCGAATGATCTTGTGACGAAGGACCTCGTCTGTAATCGAAAGAACTCGGTCTAGTTCCGCTACAACTTCGGGATCGGCATCCAGCTCGACTATCGCGTAGTAGCCTTCCCATCTGTTCTTGAGTTCATAGGCAAAACGCTTACGACCCCATTTCTCAACCCTGCCTACTAATCCCCCCTGATTCTTGACAAGATCAGTCGCCTTGTCAAGGGTTGATTTGATCGTGTCTTCGTCAAGAGCAGAATCGATAATTAATACGACTTCATATGGCCGTTTCATACGGCATTTTCCTCCCTACGGACCCTCACCGGGGCTCTGGTCCATCCAGAGCAGGTTGGATTTATTGTTGATACGCAAGATAACACTCACATATTTTTATCCCATGATACGTTAGTCGCTCCGAGAGTTTGCCTCTCTCATCATTAGTGCTAATGCGAAATAATAGACAGCGCTACCTAGTTCCGTCCATAGGAAAAGTCATCGAGTTCTCCCTGCCCGACCTGGTAGCCCTCCTCCGCTGCAGGAAAGCTCCTCATCTTGACGTCGTGGACATAGCCTTCAAGAGCCTTTATTCCCATCTCACCCAGTGAGCCGTAGCGCCTGACGAACTTCGGCTTATGCCCAAAGGTGAGTCCAAGGAGATCATGGAAGACAAGAACCTGCCCATCACAGTTCGGTCCGGCGCCTATCCCAATCGTTGGCACCTTGAGAAGCTCAGTTGCTTTTGCCGCAACAGCCTGCGGCACCGCCTCTAACACCACGGAGAAAACTCCGGCCTGCTCGATCTCGAGAGCTTCGTCCAAAAGCCTTTTCGCAGCTTCTTTGGTCTTGGCCTGGACAGAAAATCCACCAAATGCATGCACAGACTGGGGCGTGAGACCTAGATGGCCCATAACCGGTATCTCGGCATCGACAAGAGCCTTGATGACCTCGACCCTGTTTGCTCCACCCTCCAGCTTGACGGCTTCTGCCCCTGCGCGAATTAGCTTGGCGGCGTTTCTGACGGCGTCTCTCACACCGGTATGATAGGAAAGCCATGGCATGTCGGTGACCACGAGCGCATTTGGCTCGGTGCGCGCGACAGCCTTGGTGTGGTAAGCCATGTCGTCAATCGTCACCGACAGCGTGTCGTCGTATCCCAGAACCACCATTGCGAGTGAATCCCCAACGAGTATTATGTCGACTCCGGCGGCATCGGTCATGCGTGCGCCTGGAGCATCGTATGCGGTCACCATCGCTATTGGTGGATTCGCCCCATCGGCCTTATGAGAACGTATTTGCGGTACAGACTTCTTTGTGCTTTTCATCCAAAGCCTCCTTGACGTCCCACGCACAGAGGCTGCAGGCGTCGGCTCCAATTCTACTTACTGCAGGAGCAGATTCATAATCGGGGCGGGACGGCTTCTTTCGGCTAGAACTGGCGCACCAGGTGATTCCAATGGCAGCGGGGGCAGACCTCGACGACGTAGCATGTGAACTCCGCTACGCTTTCTCGCAATCTGTCCAGCTCGTCGGAGCCGGCAATGCAACGGCCA
>JAJYVK010000095.1 GCA_021792075.1 Actinomycetes bacterium
CCTTTGTTCCGGTCTTTCGGATTTGGAAACGAAAACATCGGAAGATGTATATGCGCGCGAGCCGCAAACCGTCCGCTTCGAACCTGAGGTTGGGGAGTCAGGTTAAGGTGGCCCCTCCAACGCTCGCGCGTGGTGCAATTACTGAATTAGGCCCTCGTGGGGGGCCTAAACCACAGCAAGTGACTTCCGTCTTCTGTCCTCCGAAAATCGAAACACTATCAAGGTAGCCGCCTCCGCCGCGATCTTTTCGCACAGAAAACCAGCGTCATGTCGGGCAACCTTGCCGCCCCGCAAAATCGACTTCAATCGGGGCTAATATCCTAGGTTGACGGACGCAACCGGCCAAAAGATGGAGACGCAATGGAAGTCACAATCAAAGATGGCAAGCTCGTGATCGAGATCGATCTACAGGAACCTACACCCTCATCCTCAGGAAAGACCCTCGTCGTGGCGAGCACGCACGGCAACATGGTCACCAACGCCATGATCAACGGCAAGCCGGTGATAATCGGGTTGAACGCCTACATCAAGCCGTAGCCTGCGCAAAGATCATAACGATGGTCGCAGATGGAGTCCGTCGGTCCTTCTCTCGTCCTGTTCCGACGGCGAGAGTGGGCTAGTTTGGCTAAAAGACAAGATGGCAGCTTCTTCCCTTGCCCTGCGTGCTCTCATACGCACTAGGTGGCTGGTGTTAATTTAGCTCTTTGAACCTTGACCAAGCGTGAGCAACCATCGTCTGTGTCTAAATGTCGGATTTGATCTCGGATTTATTCAGATCTTCGCATTGCAAGCAGCATTTGTTGTGCTAATTGCGGTCCCTTCCGGCCAGTTAGCCGGGGAGGTCTCCTCTGTATCTGTTACAGGGGTGCTACATTTAGGATTTTCGGGGGACTCACACCCAACTTTGCAATTCTGGCGAGATTTTGAGCGGCAACCAGCAATAGAAAGTCAGCAGTGACCTTTGTTATCCCCCGTACTCTTGCCCTGCGCCCGCCATGAAGTCTTCGTGTGAGATGAGCTAGCTTGCGTTCCACCTTGGGACGGGTCTCTCTGTAGTCTTGTCGAAAGGCCGGATCAGCAAATCTAGCTCTGGCCTTCTGAAGCTGGCGTTCGAATGGACCGATTTGAATAGTGCGTCCCGATTTGGATTTGGTGCATTGGCT
Source organism: Actinomycetes bacterium (assembly GCA_021792075.1). Classification (GTDB taxonomy): domain Bacteria; phylum Actinomycetota; class Acidimicrobiia; order Acidimicrobiales; family Acidimicrobiaceae; genus SCQM01. The sequence goes on from JAJYVK010000095.1 coordinate 1,164, forward strand.
AACGAGATGACAGCTCTTGCAGTTCTTTCCAAAAACCGCTCTTCCTCCATCTCGCGTTCTTTTGGGTCTTATCCCAATGGTGATTCCAGCGGGGCAGATGACTGTTTCTTTATCGAGGTCAATTACAAAGTCGCTCTTTGGGATGAGACCATCAATGCGTCTTGGAAACTTGGCCTTTAGGTGAGCCTCAATGAAGCGTTGTTCGAATTGATCGACAAGTTCCCCGCTACCGTAGGCGTTATCTCCATATACGGCTTTGGCGTCTTCGTCAATGAGATCGAGGGCGACGCTTGAGTCATGGACATTGCCGGGGGTAACACTTGCTGCGGTGATGATCTCAGATTCAGGATCAATTGCAATATGGGCTTTCAATGCCGATCTGCCGATAATGCCGCGTAGTCCGCGGGACGGGCCGTCGATGACCTGTTCATGCGGGTAATCGGGAGATAGACGGTCGATTCGATGCGGCATTATTAGAGGCCCTCGAGGAAAGCCAGCAACTCGTCCGAGGGTTTGTAACGTCCCGGCTTGGTGTCGGGGTTCAACGGAGTCAGACGGTCGAGCGCCCGTTGCTTGATCGTGGGGTCAGCGTGGATGTAGGCGTTGACAGACTCAAGTTTTTCGTGGCCGAGCCACATCGCCAGCACCGCGACGTCAAGGCCGTTTCGAAGGAGGTCCATCGCGCAACTGTGGCGGAGATTGTGCGTGCTCACGTGCTTGTTCGCAAGGCTAGGACAGGTCTTTCGTGCGGTCGTTACGTGTTTAGCGACCAGGCGCTGCACGGCATCAGGACTGAGTCGACCGCCGCGCAGCGAGGGGAACAAGGGGTCATCGGGTTCGCCCCGGCGTTCGACCATCCAGGACCGCAATTGCTCGACGGTTGGCTTGTCGAGCGGGGTGTCGCGGCGCTTGCGACCCTTACCCAGGCACTTCACGTGCGCAGCGGCGCCAAACTCGACATCGCGACAGCGCAGCCCAGTGAGCTCGGAGAGACGAAGACCGGTTCGTAACGCCACGACGAGCAACACGTGGTCGCGACGGCCACACCATGTGGCAATATCGGGCGCTGAAGCGACTGCATCCATTTCGGCTCTGGTGAGGAAGGACCGGGGAATGCTCTGGGTCTTCTTCCGAGGGATGGCGAGCACTTGTTGGATCGTCTCGGCGTGCTCGGGATGATGGTAGGACGCGAAGCGAAAGAAGGAGTGGAGCGCGGCGAGGCGGGTGTTGCGCGAGGCCACGCTGTTGGCTCGATCGTCTTCGAGGTGGTCAAGAAAACCGCTCACCAGAGCAGCGTCGAGGTCGGCCAGGTCCAGCTGGGAGGGCGTCTTGCCGGTTCGAGCTGCGGCGTAGCTCAGCAAGAGCCGAAAGGCGTGGCGGTAGGAGTCGACGGTGTGTACACTGGCGTCTTGCTGGCGGTCGAGCCGGCTGACGAAGAAGGCCTGAAGCGTGGGGGCGACGGCCGTCATCGTGAGACCGTCCTCTCGGCGTGAACCCGTTCGCTAGCCAGGGCCAGTAGTTCCGGGACGGCCGTCAAGTACCAGTACGTGGACGCTGGATCGACGTGACCGAGTTGGGCTGAGAGCGCTGGTAGCAGCGCCTGGACGTCCTGGCCCGTGCGGTGCCAGCGGATCAACGTGGCCACGGCATAGGTGTGGCGGAAATCATGCGGCCTCGGGCGGCGCGCTCTCGATCCCGCTGGGGGCTCGAGCCCGGCTCGACGTACAAGTTCGACGAAGGTGTGCTCGAGGCTGCTTTGGCTCAACCGTCGACCGGTGCTCGACACGAAGAAGCCCGTCGTCGTCGCGCGCGGCCAGTAACAATCACGCAGGCGTGCATACCCCTTCAGCGCCTCCACGGCCGTTGGATGAAGCGCCAGTTCTCGGGATTTGTTGAACTTGGTCTTGATGATCCTCACTCGGCCCACTGCGAGGTCGATGTCACCGCGGTTGAGGCGCACCGCTTCCCCCGAGCGCATGCCGGTCACGACCAACAGGCCGATGACCGTCTCTATGGTGGCGGCGCCCAGAGCTGGCCGCAGACGACGGCTCTGGACCATGAGTTCGGCGATCTCGTCCTGGCTGTAGATGTGGGGCGGGACTCGCCTGCGACCCTCGGGCAGAAGATCTCGGGGAGGTACTTCGCAACGAGGGTCGAGCGCGTGAAGGTAGGTGGCGAATCCTCGGGCGACGCTCAGACGCTGCGCGTGACGCAACGGGGAGGCCGCTGGCTCGATCGCCCAGGCCAGCGCCGACTCGACGGTAACCGTGTCGAGTCCGGTCCGGTCGAGATAGCTGACAAAGTCCGCCAACGGACCATCGTAACCCCCGAGGCGATAGCCGAAAAAGCGGCGCAGGACGAGATAGTCCTCGGCCGCGTGCTGCATGGTGGGATTAGTCATCGCTGCACCTCCGGCCACGACTGAGCCAGCGCCGCCACCGCCGCAACGTCTGCGGCGGCATAGATCGACGATGTGGCCTGGTCCGCATGGCGGAGCAACTGGGCAACCTCCGACATCGGCGCCCCCGCACGCAGCGTCTCGGTCGCGAGCGTGCGGCGCAGCACGTGCGGTCCGACACGCTCGATGCCCGCTCGCTCACAGGCCCGATACACGAGACTCCCGACGCCGTCGGAGGACAGCGGCCTTATCGGAGCAGTAACCGTCAAGAATATCGAGCGTCCCGAAGTTGACGGTCGAGCACTGCGCAGATAGACCGCGATCGCCTCGCCGACCTCGACCGGCATGGGCAACTGGTCGCTGCGACCGCCCTTACCCCTGATCGTCATCTCCCCCGCGCGCCCGTCGATGTCGTCCAAGGCGAGACGAGCAACCTCGCCGGCGCGCAAGCCGAGGCGCAGTAGTATCAACACGATCGCTGCGTCTCGGCGGCCTCGCGCAGTCGCAGTGTTGCAACCAGCCACGAGTCGCCGAGCATCGCTGGCTGGCACCGTCGACGGCAGGGCCGTGCGGGGCCAGGTCTTGAGAGCGGGGACAGCAGTCACCAGCGATGCCCGAGCTCTGCCCGTGGCGTGTAGGAAACGTAAAAACGAGCGCAACGCCGTGACCATGCAACGAAGCGACGGGCTTGTCATAGCTTCGGCGGCCGTGCGAACCGTGCCTAGGACGGCACGCCCGTCCAGTTCAGCGACGACAACGTTCGCGCCGGGTCGCCACAGAACCAGAAAGGCCGTCACGCGCTTGACGTACTCGTCCGCGGTCGACGAGGTGAGTCCCCGCTGACCGACGCACCAGCGCTGATAGCAGTCGAGCAACTCCTCCTCGGTATCTGAGCGCCCCAAGGCGACCGTGCGGTCCGCGGTGGCCACACCCAGTGAGCGCAGCTGAGCAATGATCGGCTCCATCGATCGGACCGTTCGGCACCGGGAGCGGCTCGACCCGTACTCCGCGAAGAACTCGCTGATTATCTCCCCGGTCAGATCGCTAGCTCCCAGGCCACTCTCTCCCAACCAGTGGCTCACCTCGGCTGCTAGCCCAATCAACTGCCGCGCCCGGTCCCTCGAGTAACCCTGCGCAAGAAGCGCCCCCTCGAACCCCGCTGCGAACGGCGCCAATGGCCCTTCTACCTGAACACCACATACCTTCGTCACTGTTGCTCCTTTCCTCCATTGAGTCCAGGATTGCGCACAGCGCTCGGTAATGCCGCATCGAATCGACCGTCTATCTCCCGATTACCCGCATGAACAGGTTATCGACGGCCCGTCCCGCGGACTACGCGGCATTATCGGCAGATCGGCATTGAAAGCCTAATGCCGATATCGGCATTAGGCTTTGTAGCCATCGAAGCGGCTTTTGGAGGACTTGCGTCCATGGCGGGCATCTTTGTCAACTGAAGAGATGATGCGGTCTTTGGCCACATGTTTGGAAATAACGTATCTATCGGCTGACACTTCAATGTCTTGTCCCATGATCGCAGAGAGAAATACCAGCGCAGCACCAAGTTCGCTATGGGTGGGCCTGGATTCAAAGTAATCCAGGATGACACTGGCATCTTTTGCGATTGAATTTATAAGGTCATCCCGCTCTTTGGGATCATCCCAGTTGATAATGGGCTTGGCACTGGGGAGATGGCGGTCCACCTCTATCAGCTGGGATACGACTCCTTTATAGGCGGACTCTTTGGAGACTGACTCTTCATAGACACCTCTGATTCCGCGACGAAGCAGAGTCACTGTGTCCATCGTCGCCACTGCGTCATATAGAGGGGTAGAGTCCAACACCCTTGTCTCTTTTACCAGCTTGGCACGCGATACCACCTCAAGCACTGCATCGAAGATGCGTGTGGGAGAATCTGAGCCAGCCAGGCGTGAGCGAAAGTCGACTAATACCGTGTGGACGAACCCTGGATACTCATACCCAAGGCCGCCACAGGCGTACTTGTAGCGCATGTCGAACGTAAAGGCATTGGCTGCTTCTCTATCAGATAGCCCATGGAGGCGCTGGAGTACCATGACAGTAGCAAGTATCCGTGGAGGAATCGATGCCCGTCCGAGATTGTCATAGAGATCACTGAAGAACTCGTCGGGAAAGATCTCATCACCAAAGCGGTACAAAAGCTTGAAGATCGAGTTATCAGCTAGAGCGTCGTCGCACAGCCGTGCCGACGAGCTATAGAGATCTTCTGTTTCTGGAGTAGTGCCTAAAGACATTTGGAAACCCGTTCAGAAATTCAAAGGCTAAGCTGCCATTATACCAGGTCAGAGGTATGATTATCTAACTTCTACCTATCAACGCCAGCTATTTCTTCACAGAATCTTCGGTGTCTCTATGATCAATTGCGGCCACAGTTCACTGATTCAAAACAATCACTGACATTTGGCCCAAGGTCGTGGAGAAAAACACCAGCCACCTAGTTCGACGAGAGCTTGGGGGGTATTTGGCACTTGCGCAATGACGTGGCTAAGAGCTTCGGGAATCCGTTCCAGGAGCTCATTGAGCACGGCTTTACCACGCTCACGTCTAACGCCCCAGCACTCTGCCTCGGCCAAAAGATCCTCGACTGTCACTTCATCGATGTCGCGTTTGTGGTTCACGAACAGTCCCAGTTCGCTACTTATTTGGCGTCCGTAAGCTATCGAGTAGTACGAGGTGCTCATAACGTCATACGCTGGAGCAAGACACACGGTCCGATCGTTGTTGTGTAA
>JAJYVK010000096.1 GCA_021792075.1 Actinomycetes bacterium
GGATATAGATCTCGCCAAATCGTATCCTGGGGTCACCACAAATGAGATTGCATCGGCACGCGACCACGGCGCTGAGCAGTGGACCGTAGTCGTCACGGATTGGCTCCATAACTACCCAGATCAACACGAAGGGGCTAACGCCTCGCGACTGAGGGCGGTGGTGGAATCCCCGTGCGATACCGATGCAGATGTACGGGCAGAAGCGGCGAAGGATTTTTTGAAATCATTCATGGACGAGCTGACCGACTTGGAACAGCAGGTGTTCGAGCTTCGGTTTATGAAGGGATCGACCCGAGCCGAGACGAGCGTTGCGCTGAACCAGACCGTGTGGATGCTCCGTAGGGTGGAGAGGCGGCTGTTCGCCAAGTGCCCCGGCGGATGCAGATTGAGTCCAGGGGAAGTGTGGCGGGAAGTCTGGTACAATCGCTGAGCCACTTTGCGACAGATTTGAATCCTCCCCACGCATAAATCCGGGACTTGGAACTCGGTGCCCTATTGTAGTGACTACAATAGTAGTCATGTCTGAAACTTTACCATTGGCCTATGTAAAGGCCCACCTTTCCGAGATCGCAGATCGCGTTGAACGGCAGCACGACCGCGTGGTCCTCACGCGCAACGGACGCCCGGCAGCCGTGCTCGTAAGTCCGGAAGATCTTGAAGCACTAGAGGAGACTTTGGACATACTGTCCGATGAAAATGCTCTCAGGGAGATTCAGGAGGCTCGCGAGGAGGTATCGCGAGGAGACACGGTTGATGGCGAATTTCTACGGTCGAAATATCTGAAACGTTGAGCACTTGGCACCTTGTTGTCGCGGCATCTGCTGAGCGCAAGCTTGGTCAATTACCAGAGAAATTCGCTGGGGCCATTGTCGAGTTCATGCTAGGGCCACTGCTTGAAAATCCCCGGAAGGTTGGGCGGCCCTTACAGCGGGAATTGCTCGGACTGTATTCCGCACGAAGGGGGTCGTACCGTGTTGTGTTCCAGCTAGACGAAGAAGAGCGAACCGTTCACGTGGTACGTATTGACCATCGGTCCGACGTGTACCGGCCACGTTGAGCCCTGGCCCTGCAAAGCAGCTATATCATTGCCGAATCAGTGCATCCTTTGAGGATCGACAACTAACATCCTCGACCCTATATGCGCTAGAATATGTGTCTGGCATGTCGGGCATTAGTGTGCGAACCCGCTGCATATATTTAGGGTGAGAGTTTCACACAAGGAGGAGTGCGATGAGAGCAGATGCGAAGCTTCTGGCGGCATTAGGGATCGCGGGCCTCAGCCTGACCGCATGCGGGTCTAATAACAGCGCACTGACGGGCGGTAGCAAGATTCCAGTTGATCGCGTAGGTGCCGTGGCAAGCACGACTACGTCCGCTAGTCCTGCGTATGGTTTCAACGCATCGAAGACGAAGTTCGTCCTCCCGCATAATCTTGGACTTCTGCCTGCATCTGAGCTTGCGCTGGCGAAGAACAGTCCATCGTACGCCACGGGTCTGGCGAACCCGAACAACTGGGGACACGAGGCTTCAGTGGGGACTCTGGTAGCGCCTTGGTACTACCTCGGACCGGCTGGGGCCAAGGCCGGGATCTACGCCGCGGAGGTTGCAAATGAAAAGGCTTGGTTTAGCGGGGCGCTAACAGCCTATGATAACAACGGGGCCGTGCTGCACAGCACTACTCTTTCGATCAACGTCTCCACGCTGAATTCTATGCCAACATCGGTTCCGGCAGTTCCGCTTTCCCCTGGTATGATACCAGCCGTTTTGCTACCGACTAGTCTCGAGTTCGCGGCGGCTCCGGTTGGGGTGCTCAACATCAACGGCAAGCAGGTGATGTCAATCTGCGTGCCCGAGCCGGTGGCTTGGATCTTGGGCGGCAAGGTTGTGAAGTTTCCCACCCGCCCGGTTATTACCGCCGGGCCGTCGACCGTGTTTGCCATAACCGGCTTTCACTCTGGAGACGGACACTTTTACGACAAAGGCATTTCATCGTGCGAGTCATATAGCTAATGGGTGTCTCTCGCGAGTACGACATGGGTACCGACAGACTGCTATTATAGAGTCGTATCCTAGTTCACAGGAGGCGCATTGATGGCAGTCGAGCAAAAGGTACCGCGAAGTCAGAGGAAGCGTTCTTGGCGGCTGCTGTCCGCGATTGTCATTGTTCCGCTGACACTACTCGGCACGCTGGTGTTGTCCGCGCCAGCCTATGGACTCACGCTTAGCGGGAACGACGCTCCTGCGGTCCAGAAGCTTTCGATGTACTCAGACTCGATGCTGCTCATGAACCTGCCGACAGAATACGATGTGGTTCCGGGTACCGCGGGTCCGACGAACATCCCCGACCAGGTGGTGAGCAGCAATACGACGTATCAGAAGTCTTACACCCCAGAGCAGATTCCAGTGAGTTTGAGCGGGTCCGGCAACTCTGCGGCTGTGTCCCAGCTGCCAACCATCAATCCCTGCCCGTTGGGCGACTGTTCACCCCAGACCAAGCCTTATCAAGTTCCGATAGATGGCGGGGCAAGTACGGGCACGGTTTATCCCGCACCGTCCGGGCCGTGTGCAAGCATAGGCAGCGTGGTCTGTGATTCAGGAAACATCGTGAGCTTCTCGGCGCCGCAGACATTTCCGGCTTCAACCTCAGCTCAGGGAAACTCGCCCCAGTACGTTACGGTGCAGGTTCCCCACGTAACGACCATCGTCACTACCGTCACCGACCAAAACATTCACATCGCCAACGCCAAGCTCCTGTCCGTGCGGCCAGAACTCATAGGGATCAACACGAACACCTCGCGCGCAGAGGGCGTGAACCTCCAGGGTCCGGCGTGCAACACGCCAACGACGCCACTTTGGAATCCCGTCACGCACACCACGCCGGACTACTCGCGCCAGCCGTGGTTGTATTCCAACTACTGGACAAGCCTTGGTATCTGCAACATCAATCCAGCTTTTCTCAATGGAGGCGTCACCTTCGGCACCTGGCTTGACCGGGCTGGCAAGGTCCAGTTCGATCTCCAACCAGAGTGGCAACTAACGGCTGGCTATAACGTGGTTACAACAGTGAACGGAGGCGTCACGAACTCGGTACCGGGATCGTCGACGCAAAACGTGCTCGCGCCCTTGTACTATGGCCCGATTTTGCCGGTGCGAGCTATCACGGCACAGCCTTGCGTGGTTGCCAACGGGGTGGCGACATGCCCGAACGGCCAGAGTATGCAGATGCCGAGCTAGGTCGCAGCAACACTCAGCTAGGCCAGGTTGTCGGGACCGAGACATCACCGAGGACATGAAACACGCGCGAAAAACAAGTTATACAAGTGTCTGAATATGCGGACACTACTACTAGACTGTTACTATGTCCGCAAATGTCGACACAGAGTACGTGATTCGAGGTCCCCAGTCCTTCGGAATGGCGTTGCGTGAATTTCGCCTTCGGCGCGGAGTGACTCAAGCTGAACTGGCAAAGGCTTCAGGATTGCACCGGAGTTATCTTTCAGAGCTTGAACGTGGCTCCACCACCGACGCCATGCGTTACCTTGTCCTTGCATGCCGAGCGCTCGATCTGGAAATCGTTGTGCGACCACGAGGAGGGACTGCGTAGAGATGGAGCTCGAGGTTTGGCTTGATGGGAAGCACGTTGCCACGCTCAGCGAGAATCGCAGGCAAATGTCGATGGCCTACACTGATGAGGCCCGGCCTATCGGCGCTCCAATGGTATCGATGGCAATGCCGGTGAGCGCCAGACGATACTCAGATCAGAAGGCACGGGCGTTTTTTCGAGGGCTGCTACCCGAGGGCGAGGCGAGGCGAATGCTGGCATATGATTTCGGTCTCAATGAGTCTGACGACATGGGCCTCCTTGCTGCGTTGGGAAAAGATTGCGCCGGTGCGCTCGTGGTGCAGCCTAAAGGAAACGTACCTCCGTCAGGGGTCGCAGCTTCAATCCACGACGCTCTCGACGACCCTGAGATCGCCAGACGGCTGCAGGCGTTACCCGTGCACCCGCTTGGCGTGGATGCGAATATAAGGGTCTCCCTTGCCGGGGTCCAGTCCAAACTGCTGCTGGGGCGGCTCGACGACGGGCGTTGGGCATTGCCCGCCGATGACGTTGTATCCACCCATCTTCTGAAGCCCGCCCACCGTGATTTGCCGAACTCGGTGGTGAATGAGGCGTTCTGTATGAACCTGGCGGCCAGTGCTGGGCTGAAAGCGGCTCGCACCACCATTTCATCTTTCGCCGGGACTCAGGTACTCGTGTCCGAGCGTTATGACCGGCAGAGGCGAGCAGGAGGCATTGCCCGGATACACCAAGAGGATGCTTGCCAGGCTCTGTCGGTGCTCACGATTATCCCTGAGCAGAAGTACGAGGAGTTCGGAGGGCCAACACTGGCCGGGATTGCTGGTTTGCTCGACCAGTGGGGGGATGCTATATCGAAGGAGGACCTCTTGCGCCAGGTTGCCCTTCACGTTATTGTCGGCAATGCCGACGCTCATGGCAAAAACGTCTCGTTCCTTCACCGAGAAGATGGGACCGTGGGTTTGGCTCCGGTCTATGACGTCATGAGCACCGTGTACTACTCGACTGCATTTGGGAGGCCAATGAGTACCACTCTTGGTCTTTTTGTGAATGGCAAGCGCGACATCAACGAAGTAACGGTCGAGGACCTTTTGGGCGAGGCCAAGCGATGGGGAATGAAATACAGGACTGCCCAATCGGTATTGCATCAGCTTCTAGAGAGATTCCCTGATGCGCTGAATCAGGCTCTTGAAGACGTTCCCGACGTACCGGAGGCGCTTGCTGAACTGGTGCGCAAGAGGATGCTCAGCGCTCGGTCTGAAGCTGTTCGGCCTGGGCAACTAGCGCCTCGGTTGAAGCCGGGATCAGATGATTCAGCAAGACTGCGCAAACACCGGATGGGTTTCTAGAACTTGCCAGTGTCAGCGATGTCGATGGATTCAGGGAGATCCGCTTAGTCGACGTCGTTCCTGGCGTGCAACCAAGAACTCGACAGGCTGGGATTTACATCCTCTTGGGGCACTAGTCCAGCTGGACTGGGCTCAACCACCCGTCGCCACATTGGAAGAGCTTGCCGAAGTGGTCGCGTTGACATATCCGAGGATAGGCATGTCAACTTTGAAGTGGATGATACAGCTTACAATCGCTCCGCTCGTACTGCAGGAGTAGCCCGTAATGTAGGGTTGGCCGTTCATCATCGCCCCGACTGTCGTATTCACGCTGCTTGCATCGAGCGCTACGCCTTGCCATCCAGATCCGTTTGACAGATCCGAGCCGCCGCCGACAAACGCACTTTGACTCCCTGCGGTAGGTGGAACTTCGGCTGCGGCCTGCACAGCGTTCTGCGCCGCGGCATGGACCAGCGTGGACACATGCACAAAGTCAGTGAAACCCAGGACGGCGGTGATGAAAACCGAGAAGAGCAGCACGGGAAAGATAATAAACGCGCCCATCAGCCAGCCAACGATTCAGGACCCACCGGAACGTTTGACGTAGCTGTCCAGCTTGTCCGTATCGGCACCCCGAGAAAGGTCCCCATGTTGACGGTGCATTGGCTCGATACCACAAACTGCGGTGTGGCACTTGTGGGGGTGGTCACCGACAAAGGCGAGCACGACACTTCGGAGGAAGCCGGTATGGAGCGGGCGAATACCTGTTGGGATACCGTTGTGGCCATAAATGCCTCGCCGGGAAACTGGTACTGCGAACCCGCTCTGGCTGATTCGAGCGCCGCGTTGTTGATCATAGTCCCCATTATCGCGTAGATGATTACCAGGAGTGCGAAGATGATGAGGATGAAGCTGAACATGATTCCAATCGTCATCTCCATGGAAGAGACAAGCCCGCTATCGTCTTTTAGAAGTTTGGCGAATGCCCGGCATTTGTAACGCTCTCGCACTGGCGGTCTGCGAATACCTTGCACTGGAGCGGCTATGCGTTTTGCGGCCATATGCTCACCGCCTTTGCGTACCAGGTGATAGTGGAGTCGACAATTGGAATCATCACCCTGCGCTCGACGGACACTACGCACACCGGAGAGGCTGCCGAGCAGGGGTTGACGATCACGCACGTGCTTGCTGAGCCGCATTGGTAACGCGCGCTCACCACGCTGGTGGAGTTCGATGCCAGAAGCTGGTGAGCTTCGGTTTGGGACTCCTGTAGAACCAGTTGGTTGTTGGGTCCGTTGACGGGCACGAGCGAAGCTATATGATGCGCGACTATCTCCGACATCGCCTGAGCGGTAGCGGATCCGATGAGCACTGCGGCGAAGACGAAGATCAATGCGAAG
>JAJYVK010000097.1 GCA_021792075.1 Actinomycetes bacterium
CCTGGTTAACGCAACAGTGGGATTTGAAGGTTTAGCAATGGATATTCATAAATCCAGTAAAAGTGTTCATCGGATGCTCTCCAGATCCGGAAATCCGACGATGGAAAATTTTTCGGCTATCATCACTGCCATAAAAAAAACTCTCCACGTTGATATAAAAGCGCAAGTTGTTCCTGGATGATCATTTAACCCGGCCAACCATCCTTTCCAACATTACTCTTCTCCCACCCTACTCTTAAACGGGACCATTCTTTTTGGATCACATATAGACGGAAAAGGAGGATGTTCTCTTGCCCTCCCTTCCGATGACGCCATCCGGATCCTCCTTCGAGACCTCCGTTAAAATCATACCCGATACCCTGGTGGGGGGACTGTGAGGGGTTGAACTGAGGTTCAACCCCGATGGAACCCCGATGCAACCCTAATGCAACTCCCATGGAACCCCGATGCCATCCCAATGCAACCCCAATGCAACCCCGATGCTACCCCAGGGTTATTCCAGAAACTCTCTCAATAAGTGGCAATATTAGTAGATACTTCGTCGGCGCACTGCAAATTGTGTGTCCGCGATGAGCTGTCTTGTTTCGGGCTCGGGCATTCCTTCATAGATTCTCAGCACGTCAAGAACATCGCGTGTGCCTATATATCTGAGAGCGGCGGCGACGACTTGTAACGCCTCAAAGGACTGCCGTTCTCCAAGCCAAGCTGTCATCGTTGAGAGAATATCATTCCAAGTCACACCAGTTTTTAAATAATTATCGATCCAAAAATTAATATCGATCCCAACCGGTTGCCTCTTTGAAGTTTCGTCTAATTCAGAAATGGCTTGATCGTGATCCCATCTCCACTTCAGATATTGTTTTTGCAAGCGAGCATCCAAAAGATCTCGGCGTAATGTGAACCATCTATGATCGTTACAAGTGGTCCATAGTTGCCATATGTCAAATGGATTTAAAAGGTTTAGATAGGGAGCTAAGGCTAGCACTTGCGCTTCACGGGTAATTCCAGGGTGGCCAGTCGTACGAATCCCAAAGTTGAAACCCAAATTCTCCAAGAGTTTTGCCGGATCAGGACACTCGGTGATAGCATCTTCTGCTGCCTTCTTGAGGGCAGGGGTAGAAACATAGAGCGTTGTCTGAACAAAATGATTACTGAAGCGAAGATGATCCCAGTGCTTGAGGAGCAGACGTTCAGCCTCAGACTGAGGTAACCTCATGAGCATCTCATGGGTGACCCAGTCAGACTCCAATGACATCTCCCAAGTCCATTCTCTTAGGGTTCCACGCCTTGTTAAATACTCATCCAAGGCTTTGGTGAGTTCCGGCGACCAAAGGTGACGACCACATTGCCACCAAAAGCCCCGGTCATCCTCGGACAACTTCTCGATCAACGCCGGAATCGCTTGTTGATCTCCGCGAATTAAGCGAGCCCGGAGGATAAGGTCTTTAAATTCATCCGAAGGATTCAAAACACGAAGTATATTTATGTCATCAGGATATTGAGTGGCCGCCCAAAGTAAAAAGGCTTGTGTGCGAAGGTGCTTATCGTTTGCACGGTCTTGCCAAAGCCCAAGCAGGATATCACGAGACAACGGCGACATCGGATGACCTTGCTCTTGCTTACGTTTCCAATCCATTGGAGCCGACATAACAAGATGTGAAAAGGAAGAAGTTCCTTCAATGCGTCTCCGGATTATCGCAAGTTCCTGGACCACGAATAAAACTGCTTTCGGATGATCCATCTCATGAAGCATAAAGGTGATCTGTCTTTTCAGTTCATCATTTGATCCACGCTGAATGAAATAATCCATTGCGGCATCTGGCAACCATTTATGAAAAGCCCATCGAAGTTCGTAAAAGGCGATACTGTCACGTGGAGATGGCAAATTATTTGGTCCAGGCCGATCTGAAAGTGCCGCCCAAGCATCACAGACTGGTCCAAGGTACCTCGCTGGATCGTCTCCGCAGCACTCTCCAAACGCCCAAAGATATTCTCGCAGATGTGATCCGCGCTCGTTATCGGCGGTCCAGCTGGCTTCGATGGCCAAGGCCAAACGAGGGTCAGCAATGTGACCGGCGAACCGTAAAGCACCTATTCGATGCTCACTGGTCAAATCAGTTCGCCTGAGAAAATCTCCTAGAGACTGCGCTATCTTGGGGGCGAATTGAAGTTTGGCATGCTCAATTTGAATATCTCGCCACGGCGCAGTAACTCCGGGTTCCATGATTAAACAGAGTTCAATCCCTCCACCAAGATCTCCATTGCGAAGTCGAGCGAGTAGCCTACTTATAGTCCGATCCAGATAGAATTTACCTACCAGTGCAGGCACCACCATTGGAGAATCTGTCTGGGCCAACATGGCCAAGGCTTCCCATCTCAGGTGAAAGTTGGACATATCATGCGTGGTCGGATCGTCAAGCCAATGGTTAATCGCCTGAAGAATGGCGTCATGAAATGGCTCCGAGGATGGGGAGACGAGCCGGAATGCGTGGAAGAGAGCGAGGGGGTTCAGGGTGGAGACGCGCTGAAGAAAGTTTGTATTTGACTGGTCCAAGATGAGAGCCGCACCCATCACTTCTGCAAAGTAGGGCTCAGCGATGATTTCCTCTGCTAAAAGATCTCGACGAGCCAAGTCGGCTGCGCTGTCAGCAAGAAGCCAATCACGCACACGGTCATGCCGGAACAAGATCTGTTGGTTGTCAGATGGTCCTGTGAAGCAAATTAAGTCACCACGGTGTGCAAGTTGACTAAGCAAGGTCAAATGATCACCCTGTAGGCTTTCCCAGCCACGAACCATTCCCCAGTCGAGTTCTATTTTCCGATTGGAGAGCATCTCTCCTGCAAGGGCACGAAGTGCCTGACGGTAATCCATGGCAGGATGATCTCTTGTCGTTTCTGCGACCCGAAAGAGAGATCTCCCAACAAATTGACTGATGATCTGATTCGGATCTGGCACTGTACTTAGATCATGTAATGCAATGAGAAGGGGATCGAAACCGAGGGAGCGAGAAATTTCATCAGCATTCAAAGGGCTCAGGGTGTGACCATTTAGTTGAGCCCGTGCCAGAACGGCGTCACGACCCTCGCTCTCAGTGAATCTCTCGGCCCGTAAAATCAGTGGTTCAATACGCTTCTGAGCCTGATCTTCCAGCGTAGTGAAAACCTCCGGCCATAGAGGGCAAACAAGGTGCCAGTTGGATTGGCCGGTTTTCTTATCTTTAGATGAGAGGCGACTCCAGCCGGCAATCTTTTCTGCTAAGGTCTGAGGGGCTGATGAACGATTAATGTCCTCGACCATCAGCATGAGCGGCTGCTCAGGCGAGCAAAGCGATAAAGCCGAGATTCCTGTCTCAGCTAAAGAAGGATGGAGTTGACGTAGCGTCATTGTGATTGCTTCTTCGAGCGTCAATGCCGAGGCAATTGTCTCGTGGTTTAGAACAATCCCGAACCCCCCACCTTCGACGTGCTTTTTTAGCATTCGATAGCAGGCCACTGACTTGCCCAGGCCAGACCCTGCCAGCAAAAATGTTACGTCGCGATAGAGAGAACTCGTCAGGCTAGCGTCGAGTGAGCGTGGAATCCAAGCTTTAGAATTATCTAGCAGTTTTTTAAGTTGGATCTCCAAGCTTTTCCAGGAAAGCTCGCGGAGCAACTCAACCGAAAGTTCTTCCTGCTCAATGTCCAGATATTTTCGGCGGAGCCATTGTCCACGAGGTGAGTCAAGAAAATGGCTCAGTCTGGAACATGACCAGAGATCAATTTCTATCTCATAATTTCTCCCCATGGAATTGACATCGCGAATCAAGGCTTCGTCCGGTTCTTGGTTTGTCGTGAGAACGAGCGTCACGACTAAATTTGGCGTACGCTGTCGCTCATTCGCAGCTACTTCTGCCGTCTTTATTAGGTCTCCGGGAGGAGGGGATAATCTTCGAGAGGTCCCGCTGGACGGGTTGTGTAACCATTTATTTTTCAAGTTGCTTCGTGAGGTGATGGTGTGGTGAACCGCTATCATATGGGGGGGATTAGCGCCTGGTACGAAGCATATCCCATCCACTGGCGCTTTAACTGTTTTGCCGTCGGCATTCACACCCGTTTGGACCATTAAGCGATAGAGCGAATTGTCTTCTCGCAAGATATCAGTCGCCATACACTCGAAAAGCCCCTCATCGGTAATGGACGCTAAGGCTTGTGTAGTTTTTCTATTCATAGCATCTTGTATTGCATATAGGGTCTCCAAGAACGAGGGTTTGGAGGGGGGTGTTAGATCTTGGTCTTTAAGGAAGTATGGAGGAAGACCATCTTCATCCTTAGGCTCCCAGTTGTTGTATTACATGGACCTGACCACACCTAGCAGGCTAACTTGCGAGGGCAACGATGGATTAGGCCGCTGGCGGCTTGGGCGAGGCGTCATCGATGCGGCGACAGAACAAGGACGCCAAGGCCAAGTACTCAAATGCCTTCTGGGCCTCTTCGAGCTTCCCGTGGGTGTGTGTCAGCGGATTACGGACACCCTTGGCATATCCGACCAGCATCTCCATAAAGCCAATCTGTTCATTTCGCTTCGTCTCATCAGAGAGGTCGCTGAAGGCCAATATTGGCGCCTTTACACTGAAGGCTTTTGTAGCGAGCGCGGCACCATCAAGCGTAAGGCCGCTTGCCTGGCGCAGGTACTGGAAGACAGCTTTTGCGGATTCTTCAACTGCTTGGGCATAGTGCCCGTCCATGAAGAGTTTAGAACACCCAGCAGCTATATAGGGATGAAGATGAGCGAGATACGCTAGCATGATGCGCTCTGGGGCTAGACCGGACCGAATGGGTTCCAATGGGTTCGCTGGGATCTCATCATCCTGGTCGAGGGTTTCAAGCCTGCCTGCGATAGTGTTGAGCTTCTCAATCGTGCTCCGTATGGATGGCCCCTTCGCCTGTGCAACGTGGTTCAGACTGACCGATGCGTCTAAGGCGTCCCACTTTACACCGGTGGCGGGGTGAATCATCAACCATTGATTGTCGAAACGCATGATATAAGACCGCAATGCTCCAAGCCGCCGTGTCAACCAGTGGCTTTGCTCTTCTAGCTGTTCGAGATTGCACTTCGGAAAATCCGGGATGGTCCGGTCCAGTGACTCCGCCCAGAAGTCTCTGTGCTCGATTAACTTTTCTCGGAACTCGTCAATTGCAGAAAGTAGTTCGGAAACTCGCATAAGAAGTTTGCGCCCTAATTGCGTCCAGGAGCCGAAGGCAGTATAGCACCTCACTCTCAGCTGGAACGCTGGTTGGAAGGTGTATCGATTAACCATCATTAAAACGAATGCGTCAACCGCTCTTCAGTTATCCCAAGTGCAAGGTATATCTTGAATGTGAATTTCCTTTACATTTGGGTACAACAATTACGATTTAACTGGATTCACCGCAAGATTATGACACACATGAGGCAATAGTAGGAGCAGCTGATGATTTTGGTTTCAGATGTGACTTAGGAGAAAAAAGAAAACTAGACCTGAAAATTGGGAAACATAATCTAGCACTTATGCCATTTTATGGTCCAATCACACGCCCTCCTTTTTAGCTTTCCGCCCTCCCCTTTTTTAGACCCTGGACTTGACAGCGACGTGGGATAGTGTATTATGTATTTAAATAATTAATACACTATCGATACACTACATATTACACTACATAATAAGGAGGACGACATGGCAAGAGCAGGAAGCTTCGGACAGGAAAATATCAATTCCGTCGCGGATCAGCTCGTGGCGGAGGGAATTGAACCGACGATCATTCGGGTTCGCGAACGGCTTGGTGGAGGGAGCGCCACCACAATCAACAGATATCTGAAGGTCTGGCGGGAGGCGAGGCCCGCGAAAAAATCGGCGTCGGTCGAGATCCCTTCGGAACTCTCGATCCTGCTGACCCGGATCATCGAGCAGTCCCGGTCCGGGGGCCGGGCGGAGATCGAGAGCGAACTCGCGCGCGTGAGCGGAGAACTCGAGGTGATCAGCGAGTCGGCGGAAAAGATGGAAATAGAGATCGCCGACCTCGTCGCCAAAAACACCTCTCTGGCGGCCGAACGCGACCAGCGGGACGGTCGGATTGCGGAACTCGAAAAAGCAAAGAAGGAGCAGATTGATCGGCTCGAGAACGAGAAGACCAGGCTCGAAAAGGAACTCGATTCCGAGCGCAGCGCGAAAGAAAGCCTTCGAACAGAACTCTCCACATTCCGCTTGAAGACGGAATCGCTCGAAGCCGAAAACAAGGATCTCCTTGATGGGCGAAAAATAT
>JAJYVK010000098.1 GCA_021792075.1 Actinomycetes bacterium
ACTCGCCTCTTAAGCAGGCCATCGATTCCTTCATGCTCTACACGCAAAAGTACGTCACCGGCGATGTCAGACTTTCTCTTGAACCGGGACGAGTAATGGTTGAAGGACGCCGGTCTCCGGTTGGCCTCTATGACTACGAACTCGCGACATATGATCCTGCGGACGCTTTTAGGCATCAGGATGCTGAAGGATTCGTGAGACTGTGGGGTCTAGGCGTCGAAACGTGGTCACGGAAGCAGCTCCAATCAGACTAGGTTATTAAGGCCTTCATCGAGGGAGACCTTTGCCTCTGTTGCGAGGTGCTGTGCAGAAGATCTTAAGGTGGATAAATGACCCTATGGCACGGAAGATTTGAGGGGACTCCCTCGTCAGAGCTTTTAGCGTATACGCAGTCGCTCAGCTTTGACAAGCGACTTGCTCATGACGATGTCGCTTGTTCGAAGGCGCATGTCAAAGGACTCGCTGTCTCTGGCATCATTTCCGATGAAGAGGCTCAACTGCTTTTGACGACACTTGATCAGGTGCGCGTAGAGCTTGATAGCGGAGAGTTTCAGTTCGAGTACTCTGACGAAGACATACACACGGCGATTGAAAGACGCGTCACCGAAATAGCGGGAGATGTCGGAGCGAAGCTTCATACCGGGAGAAGCCGCAACGATCAGGTGGCCACTGACCTGAGGCTGTTCACCAAACGTGAGCTAGGCGGAGTGTGTTCCCGGATTCTCGATTTTCAAAAGCTACTCCTGGGCCTTGCCGAGTCGGCTGAAGATGTCTACCTTCCCGGGTATACACACCTGCAGAAAGCCCAGCCGGTATTGCTGGCGCATTATTTCTTGGCTCACGGCTGGGCCTTGGCCAGGGATTTTGATCGAATGATAGAAGCAATAGATCGCATGGACGTTTCTCCTTTAGGCGCTGGCGCGCTCGGTGGCTCTTCTCTGCCTCTTGATCCCGATTTCGTATCGATTGAACTCGGTTTTGCCAGAAGGTTCGAAAACTCCCTCGATGCTGTCTCAGACCGTGATTTTGTCGCTGAGACGCTTTTCGACCTTTCATTGCTCGGTGTCCATCTGTCTCGAATTGGCGAGGAGCTGGTTCTTTGGTCCACGGAGGAGTTTGGCTACCTCCGCCTCGACGACGCCTACTCGACCGGGTCCTCGATGCTGCCTCAGAAAAAGAATCCTGATATCGCAGAGCTTGCGCGAGGAAAGTCGGGTCGAGTTATCGGTTCCCTGACAGGCTTTCTCACCACTCTCAAGGGTCTTCCGCTTTCCTACAACAGGGACCTGCAAGAGGACAAAGAGCCGTTATTCGACGCGCTCCATCAAATCTCTCTCGGCCTCTCGTCACTATCTGGAATGCTTTCGAGTGCTAGCTTCGATTTCTCGAGAATGCGTCGAGCTGCCGATTCGCCGTTCCTCTGCGCTATTGATCTTGCAGAATGGTTGGTGGCGAAGGGAGTTCCATTCAGAAAGGCCCATGCGATCATAGGTGGACTAGTTCGCGATTCGCTGGAGCGCCATGTGGATCTGGGCGAACTCGTGGAGGCGCATCCGCAATTGGGATCCGAAGCTGCAGAGCTACTGATCCCCGGCGTTTCCGTTGAGCGAAGGCAGACCTTGGGCGGCTCGGGAACTGAGGCGGTAAGAATTCAGCTGGAGAGCTTTCGCTCTCTAATTCTGCGGGAAGAGATTCTTCTTCAACCCATCATCAAGCACTGATTTCTCGAACATGCTGGGCGCTCGCGTGGTGTATTCCTTGCCTTTGTATCGCTGCCAACCTATCGTTTTAGAAACGCATAACTGAATGCAGCAGCGATTAAGACTAGTCGCTAGCCATATGCGGGTCTAAATGGAAAGCAGTGCAAAGTTGAACTATCTCCGCCCCGTATTCAAAGTCTTAGCAGTTTTAGTTGTGCTCGTTCTGCAGCTTCAAAGCAGCCTCGATCTAGGATCGGCACCACATTCCGTGGAGCTGGTGTCCTATTCGTCGCCTCCAGTCGTCGCTTTTGGAGGGGCGTCTTCGATGACGTCTGGTACGCAGACCACTCCGAGTTCTTTGATCGTCGGGATGGCTTCAACGCCGGACGGCAGGGGATACTGGCTCGTCGGGGCTACGGGAGAGGTGTTCTGCTTTGGTGATGCGGTCGACTTCGGTTCTGCCGTCTCTTCTCCTTTATATGCTCCCATTGTCGGGATGGCCTCAACGCCGGACGGCAGGGGATATTGGCTCGTTGGAGCCGACGGGGGAATCTTCACCTTTGGGGACGCCACCTTTTATGGCTCCATGGGTGGAAAGTCTTTGAACGGCCCCATTGTCGGGATGGCCTCAACGCCGGACGGCAGGGGATATTGGCTCGTGGGAGCCGACGGGGGAATCTTCACCTTTGGGGACGCCACCTTTTATGGCTCCATGGGTGGAAAGTATTTGGCAGGCGCCATTGTCGGGATGGCCTCAACTCCGGACGGCAGGGGATACTGGCTCGTGGGAGCCGACGGGGGAATCTTCACCTTTGGAGACGCCACCTTTTATGGCTCCATGGGCGGAGAGGCATCGTCGGTTCCGATCGCGGCCATAGTGGCTACTCCGGCTGGAAACGGCTATTACCTTCTCTCCCCGGACTCCTTTCATTACAGTTTCGAGCCGAATCAGGGTGAACGCCTAGTGGCCGAATCGAATGGGATAGTGACCGCTGCAGAGTCACAAATTGGGCCAGCCCCCTCGCCCGGCTCATTCTGCAATCCGTACGGCCCGTGCGAGGAGTGGTGCTCATTGTTTGCCGCTTGGACTTGGAACAGGGCTGGTGTTGCAGCCCCATCACTTGGATTCACCGGCAGTCTCTACGACTGGGTGGCAAGAAACGAGAAGCGCCTTTCTCCCTCGGATATGCCTGCAGCGGGAGATTTCGTGTTCTACGGAACAGGGCCGCAGTCGGCGTCAACCTCGGTTCATATGGGGATTGTTATTCAGACTTGGGGCGATGGCAGTCTGCTTACGATCGAAGGAGACTCCGGTCCGGGTGACCCAGGATACCTGGGCGTGACGGTCAACGGCCCCTTCTTGGTCTCGCACTCACTTGAATACAACGGTGATCCAGTCTACGGATACGGTGAACCGCTGAGTTGATTTCTGTGATGGCAGGCTCAGTCATAGATGGCGTGGCGCTGTGCAGCGGGAGACTTTCGCTAGGTGATCGGTTGGTAGCTTGTATTTAAGGATCGACAGTGATCTGCAATAGTATTTTGGGTCAGAGGTCAATAGTGTTCAAAATGGCACGCGAGGGGTGGAGCTGTGGCATGCCTCCTCGAGATCTTCTACGACAGGAGTCGTTTGAGGTGGCTCCAAAGCTCCTCGGCATGCTCATAGAGAAGGACGGCTTAGGCCTAATAATTACTGAGGTGGAGGCCTATGGCGGCTCGGATGATGAGGCTTCACATGCATTTAGAGGTCGCACGCACAGGAATGCATCGATGTTCGAGGATGGGGGAACACTTTATGTCTATCTCAGCTATGGGATTCACAGGTGCATCAATATTGTGACAGGGGAGTCTGGCGTCGGCCAGGCGGTCCTTGTGCGGTCGGGTGTTCTTGTCACGAGGTCGAATGAACCCGGCGCAGCTGAGTGTCAAGGAGAGGCCGTGCGTGGTCCGGGCAGGGTTGGGCGGAGAATTGGCGCTCAGCTGGGTGATGACGGTGTCGACTTGTTGAAGGCGCCATCCTGGAGACTCTTGGATACTCGGCCGCTTGTCTCACTTCAAGATGCTCTAATTGCCAGGTCAACAAGGGTAGGTATCTCTAAGGGGAGAGAGGCACAGTGGAGATTCGAGCTGGATCAAAAAGCACTGCCAGGGTTCAGGTCTCCCTAGTGAATGTCAAAGATCTGGCCGGACTTTCGGCTGACTCTCCAGATTTCTCAAGGCTTTTTAAAGCTCAGGTACAGGAAGTGGCCTTAGCCTGAACCTTGATCCCCTCTCTTATCTACAGACATATACTGGGCCAAGGGGGAGAGGACCGGATTTGTTCTGATAATGCTTTGTAAGGGAGCTCAGGACTATTTGTTTAGACATCGGGGAACTTCGTTGAGCGTATCTACTGAGAAGGAATTGATCCTGGCGGTCGACGACAATCCAGCAATCACTGAGCTCATTCAGCAGGGGCTGTCACTGATCGGCTATCACGTTGACGTCGCTTCGAAGGGAGAAGAAGCTCTCTTTAAAGCTACGACGTCGAATTACAGTCTCGTCGTACTCGATTTGATGATGCCAGATCTCGATGGATTCCAGGTGATTGACAGGCTTCGTAAGTCGGGCCGGGACGTGCCGGTACTTTTTTTGACCGCCCGAAATGACACACAGGACAAGATCAAGGGTCTTTCCCTTGGGGCCGACGATTACATAACGAAGCCCTTTTCCTTGGAGGAGCTTGCTGAGAGAGTGAAGGCGGTTCTGAGGCGATATAAAGGGTCGGCAACAGCCTCGACGAGCACGATGCTGCGGTTTGGAGACCTAGTCTTGGACGAGTCAATGCATCTGGTCAGGCGTGGTGACGTAGAGATAGATCTAACGCCGACCGAGTTCAACCTGCTTGCTTATCTCATGCAAAATTCCAACGTGGTGGTGAGCAAGGCTCAAATCCTTTCAAAGGTCTGGGGATACGATTTTGAAGGGAGTGACGGAGTGGTCGAGTCCTATGTGAGCTTTTTGAGAAGGAAGATCGACTGCATGGAACCCCAGCTTCTGCACACCGTGCGTGGGATTGGCTATAGCCTAAGATTACCAAAGTAGTCAATAGCTGAGCGGTGAAAGATCCTGTGTCGAAGTTGCCGAGAAAAGCGAAGCTGCGTTCAGCACTATTCTGGTCGCTAAAAGGACGGATAATACTGGGAGTGTCCATCCTGGTTATAGTTGGCCTGACGGTGTCTGACGTAATCGGAATTGTTAGGATGCAGTCATTTCTGTCTGCTCGGATCGATCGTCAGATCAGCAGCGTATTGGCCACTACCACGCGTGTTGCCACTCGTCAGGAGAGGTTTCCAGGTTCTGGTGGACTGCCTTCGCGTCAGGCGCAATCGGGTATTCAGGCACCTTCACCCATCCTTCTAGTTGTCTATGGGCCGACAGATCAGGTCGAATTTGTTCGTTACAGCCAGCTTGGTTCCGTGAAGGAGCCAGCAATTCCGTCGCTAGCAACCGCACAGGCTCTCGCCGTGGGTAGGAGTTATTTTGCTCTGCCGTCCAAGCGAGGTGTCGCGGGTTTCCGTGCTGGGCTTGCTTATCTGCCTCGCAACGGGGGCACAGTCCTTGCGGCAGTCTCGCTTGATGAGTTCAATTCCACGATGTCGCATCTTAAGTTTTTGGACTTGGTGGTGGGCCTGATTGTGCTTTCGATTTTGGTGGCAATGACATACCTGGTGGTCAGATTCGGAATGCGGCCATTGGACGAAATGGAGAGTGCAGCCGATGCGATTGCGCAGGGAGATCTATCGCTAAGGATCAATACGGATTCCGCTGCGACCGAGATTCGCAAACTTGGCACGGCATTCAACGAGATGCTGGAAAAAATCCAGCAGGCCTTTGCACAGGTTCAGGCGAGTGAGAGACAGTCGGTCAACTCGCAGGAGCAGTTACGTCGGTTCGTTGCCGATGCCGGTCACGAACTTAGAACCCCTCTTACCTCTATCCTTGGCTACTCTGAGCTTCTGCAAAGGGGAATCGAGGCGGATCGAAGTCTGGCGGAACGGTCAGCGCGGCGAATCCAACAAGAGTCAAAGCGGATGTCAGGGCTGGTGGAAGAACTCCTACTTCTGGCGAATCTGGACCAGCGCAAACCAATGAAGTTTGACCGAGTTGACGTGCTTTCTCTTGTTGCGGACAACGTTCAGGACGCCAAGGTGATTCAACCGGAGCGAGATATCCGTCTGGAGCCGCTCGGTGCGTCTGAGCATGGGAGTTGGCTGCAGCCGGTAAATGCCTTCGGAGACGAAGACTATCTGAGACAGGTTGTAAGCAATCTTGTCAACAATGCGATCTTTCATACACCCGCTACTTCGAAGATCGTAGTCAGGGTGGGCACGATCAATCTTTCGGAAGATCCTCTGGGACCGGAGCGAGTTGTAATCGAGGTTCACGACGATGGTCCTGGGATCACGGCCGAAGCCTTGGAGCACCTATTCGAGCGCTTCTATAGGGTCGACGACAACCGTGGCTTCGAGCACGGAGGATTTGGCCTGGGGTTGTCGGTAGTGGAGTCCATAGTAAAAGCGCATGATGGAAG
>JAJYVK010000099.1 GCA_021792075.1 Actinomycetes bacterium
GTCTTTATATCGGCTTTGCCTTCGACCAATCAGATGCTCGAAGGTTCCGCCAAGGGCGACTTCATATCGTGGTACTCAGATTTGGCGTCGTCGCCTCTTGTGATCGGCTATAACCCCAATTCGAAGTTCGTCTCTCAGCTCACCAGCTCCAACTGGTACAAGGTCATGCAGGAGCCGGGATTCAGGTTGGGGAGAACCGATCCCAAGCTCGATCCAAAGGGCGTCCTTACCGAAACCCTTGTAAAGGACGAGGGAACCAAGATCGGCGATCCAGCCCTGTTCACCAAGCTTTTGGGATCAGCTGAGAATACATCGCAGATATTTCCAGAGGAGACTCTGGTAGGGCGCCTCGAGTCCGGTCAGCTTGATGCGGGGTTCTTCTATGAGAATGAAGCCAAACTCGCAAAGATTCCGTTCATACAGACTGGGATTCCGCTGGGTGCTGCCTTTACCGTCTCGATACTGAACAACGCGAAGAATCTCAATGGAGCAGTCGCCTTTGTGAATTTCCTCTACTCATCTCAGGGCCAGAAACTTCTCAACTCTGTGGGGCTCCTTCCCCTAAAGCCGACGGTTCACGGCACGGGGGTGCCAAAAGGGGTCAAGTTTTAGACGACGTTGGCAGAACTAAACGCAAGAGATGTTGTGAGTCATTTCCTTAATGAATTATCAGGTGCTACGTCGATATTTGGATGGATGATGCCGAGGGCAAGTGACAGATAGCGGAATCAGTCGGAGGAAAGGTGCGGGCCTTTTTGGAGGATGGCTGGTGGTCTATCTGGTCATTCCCTTTGTGGGCCTGGCTATCTACGTTGCGTATCATGGTGTGGGAAGCGCCCCGGGTGTGCTTTCCGCCTCATACATATCTGCCGTCACGGCAACGATAACCACGCTGATCCTTGTTGTATTTGGCGTTCCGTTTGCCTCGTACCTGGCTCATAACGACTCAGTTTCCTCACGGGTGGCGAGAGCGCTGATCCGGCTACCTCTTGGAATACCGCCCCTGGTTTCAGGAATAATGCTTCTAATTGCATTCGGTCCATACTCGGCTATTGGAGGGATCTTCAAAGGAAGGCTTGTCAGTTCGATGGCGGCGATCGTCCTTGCCCAGCTCTTCGTGGAGATGCCTTTTGTAATAGAGGGGACACGGTCGGCCTTTTCGGCTCTCTCTCCGGAGGTGTTTGAAGTCTCCTCCCTCTTGGGAATACCGAACTGGCGCAGGATCATCGGTGTTGAGCTGCCGCTTTCAATTAAGACGGTCAGGACAGCTGTCATGATGGGATGGCTTCGCGCTTTTGGTGAGTTCGGGGCTACGGTTCTGGTTGCGTACCATCCGACCTCGCTTCCGGTTCTCATCTTCACGCAGTTCTCAGGTACGGGCCTGAGCTCCGCAATTCTCCCTGTTGCAGCGGTTCTGATAGTTTCGTCCGTTGCGGTAGCCTTGATCAGCAGAATTACGACCCCTTCGAAGATGATATTGGGAATCAGCACGCCAAGCGGAGTTGTGAGGGCTAAAGAACGCTCCGCTCAATCGGTTGCGGCAAAGGGCCGGAATGACCGGATCGAGTTCGAGGTAAGTGGTCAGCTTGGCAGTTTCGCACTTGGCGTGGAGGTCGAGGCACGAGGGTCGTCTCTTTCTATAACCGGTCCCTCCGGATCTGGTAAGTCGATGACTCTGCGTGCCATCACCGGGCTTTTACCATCCTTTCTGAAAAGACTTCATCTTGGGGATTTAGAGCATCCTAAGATTGCCTATGTTCCGCAGGGGCAGGGGCTTTTTGAGCATCTGGATGTCTATTCCCAGCTTGCGTTGGCAGCCCGTTGGACGGGCGGGCTGAGAAAGGCTTCTGAAATAGAGGGACGGATTCTCGTCACCGCTGGCCAGGTAGGGATTGTGCCCCTGTTGAGGAGAAGCATTTCGACACTCTCCGGAGGTCAGCGGCAGAGAGTGGCGCTAGCGCGCGCAATTGCCTCCGATCCCGACCTGCTCATATTGGATGAGCCGTTCAGCGCTCTTGACCGCTTCGAACGTGATCGGCAGATTCGCTTCGTTCGTAGTCTGACTAGGGAGCTGAACCTGTATCTGATCGTGGTCACCCATGACATTTCAGAGGCCGCTTATCTTTCGGACTTTCTTGCAATCATCGACAAGGGCACCGTGATCGCAAGAGGGAGCGTCGGAGAGCTTCTCAAGAATCCAGGCACGGTTAAAGTTGCGCAGATCCTAGGCTATGAGAACATTTTGTCTATTGTTCCACGGTACCCAGGACGTTTTGATCTGGCAGATGACGCGGTAGAGGCAGGTGCAAGCAAGACTTCAATCGTGTTCAAGAGCTCTGGCAACAAGGTGGATTCATGGGTTGCAAGCTCGGTTTCTGAGTTGAGTCTCCGATTCGATGTAATAGACGACTTAGTTAGATTGTACGGCGTCTGCGTGATTGAGGATTGCATCGATCTTGGAAACCAAAAGTCGGTCGTGCTGAGTATAAAAAAGGGCCCCAAGATAGAACTCGATCTGGGAAGCACCTTTTCAGACGATGCAGTTGGGGTTGGCACCATAGTTGAGGTGAGTGTGAGACTCGATCCCAGGAGCACCTCTATTCTCTGAAAACACCTAGCTGACGCTCTTGGCTTGCACGCATTGAACTCGGTCGGCACCGGTCGAAAGCGGCCCATCATAAAGGTGATATTTCATTACGCAACGAAAGGTGGAAAGATAGAACTATGGATAAGGGATGGATGGGAATTCGAGCATCCGACGCAGATCGGGCCGATGTCGCCAACCTCTTGAAAGAGGCTGCGGCAGAAGGCCGTCTGACGATTGACGAGATCTCTGAGCGGATTGGCGAAGTAATGAATTCAAAGACCTATGCGGACCTGCATTGGTGTCTGAGGGAGCTGCCAGCATACGAGTCGTACAAACCGTTGCACAAGATCATTGTCAGTGACGCTCAAGTGGTTTCTCAAGGCGCCCACAGGCGCAGAGGCGGGATGGGAATGGTTGTCCCAGTAGCGATGGGGATGGTTGTTTTCATGATGCTTTCGGCCCTTTCGGGATTGGTGGCCACCTTTTTCCTGTTCCCAGTGCAGATCATTTTTTACGTGGTTCTCATGATCATCGTGTTCAAAATGCTGAGAGTTTTGATTTTGCACCGGCGGAGCTAGACGACGCTCGGATTTCCCATTTATACAAATCAGTGCTTTGGGCGAGTTTGATTGGCCAGCGGCGGGCTTATCGCCGCTGATGTAGAGCCGCTCGTCGTCGAAGCTCATTTAATTCGCCATAGGAAGGTTTTGCAATAGACTTGCGTTATAATTGTTATGCAAGTGGGTTGCAGAATAGGACGGCGTAATGGCGAGACCTGCAAGAACGAAAGAGAAGCTGATTGATCTGATTGACGCCCTTGATTACCATGAGTGGACCATCGATCAGCTGCACGATGAACTTGGCATCAGGGGCTGGGATGTGACCTACTCGTCGGTATTCCGTGCCTTGAATCAGCTTGAAGAGGATGGATTCGTAAGAAAGCTGGCTTCCGAGTCGGACAAGGTCGTTTTCGAGAGAAACGACCGGCATCACGAGCACCTGAAGTGCGATATCTGTGGTGGATATGTTGCTCTAGACTGTGTCTTGGGCGACGAGCTTTCCAAGGCGATTCAGTCTGCGACAGGCTTTATTGTCAAGAGCCATTTCTTCTCGGCAACTGGCGTTTGCCGGCATTGTAGCCAAATTGGGGAGCGCTGATGTTTCCTTCTCACACAGTTGTCTGGGAACTGGCTCTTGTGATTGCATTTGGGTTGGGGCTATTGCACGGCATAACACCAGATGAGCATACTTGGCCAATTACCTTCTCATACTCGATTGGGTCCTATTCATCGAAAGGGGGCCGCAGAGCTGGATTCAGGTTCTCCTCGACCTTTATTCTCCAAAGAGCTATCGGCTCGGAGATCGCCTTTTACGCTGTGAACGCAATGATGATCGGTGCACGAGAGGGTTTCCTCCTGTACATGGTGATCGGATTGGTAATGGTGGGGTCTGCGCTCTATATGAAGCTCAAGCTATCCAGAGGTGGTTACGAGAGCATCGAGAGACACTCCCATGCTGTCACGGTCATGCCTATGATTCACGGCTTCATTGCGGGTTGGGGTGTCGGCGCATTTGCGGTCATTGTTTACGGGGTCCTTTCTCCGTCGATGCCTAGCGGCTATGTGGGATGGCTTCCGGGAGCTCTCTTTGGCCTTGGAACCATGGCAACTCAGATGCTCATTGGCAGTCTTTTCGGAGCCTTCATTGAGAAGTTTCGCATCAGTGAGACCGCTAAGGCGACTTTCGCCAGTAAGGTCAGCTCGACTACACTCCTTGCCTCAGGCGCAGCATTTGTTGCTGTGGGTGCGGTTGGTGTGAGTTTTCCCGTTTGGACATCAACGCTTGGAATTTCCACAGCGTTGAACATACCGAACCTTTCCAAGATTGACGTAGGATTCTTCCTAGCTGTGCCGGTGGTATTCGTGTCTGCTGCAGTGGCAATGTACTTCGGACTCAAGGAACTGAAGCGTTCCCAAGACGATCACCAAAAGGATCCAATGACCTTGGATCGCCGATCGGAAGGTGCTATTGGCTAGAGTCATCGTCCTCTAGATCGCCGAACACCGAACCATTGACTGTTCCGTTGTGGC
The DNA here is from genome assembly GCA_021792075.1 of Actinomycetes bacterium. GTDB lineage: Bacteria > Actinomycetota > Acidimicrobiia > Acidimicrobiales > Acidimicrobiaceae > SCQM01. The sequence continues at coordinate 4,678 of JAJYVK010000099.1, forward strand.
GGTTTTTAGAGGCCGAGTCCAGCTGCAGTGTCCTCAGCGCCTTGGCCGTCTTGCGAGATATCTTCTCCGGCAGAAGTCCCATGGCCATTTTTCGGCAGTAACCCGCTCTCGGCCTTGCGAGACCAGCGACGACGTATTTTGGCTTGAAGCCAAGCACGTATGCGACCTCTTTGCTGGAGTTCAGCGGCCGATCTGCATGCTCGAATAGCTGCCGTTCAGCTTCATTCCCGATTGGAAGTGAGGCAATGACTTGGCCCCATGGAAAGCTGATTGTGATCTCTCCGTAACTGTTCTTTCTGATCGCCTGTCTTTTGGTCAGTTCTATGAGAGTCACAGAAGGCGACCTTCCTGTGATCTGGCCGTAGGAGATGGACGGCCCGTTGAAACCCAGGATTGGGATCGAGGTCGGACTCGAGCACTCCTTGGCGAGCGGCGCGATGGTGCGTTTTTTGTGCAGTTGACCTATGGGGATGATTTCGGTTGCTTCTATGAACTCGGGCCTGCTGGGGTCAGATGGGATTGGATCGCCGCTCAGTCGGATCTTCCAAAGGGCGAAGGGGTTGAACGTGAGGTGGGCGAACTGGTCGGAATCTACCTCAAAGCGCACGAATGCCCGGGTTTGCCGATCGACTCCAACGATCTCAGAACCGTAGTTCGCGAGAACGACGATTTCCATCGAGGTATCTTGTCCGTAGCTCGGCCTAATCGCACTCATCTGGTCACCTGATAATCCATTGAACAAAGTCTAGAGCAGTGAATCTAGCGCATCAGAGAGTTCGCTTGCTTGCGCGATCGGGGCGAGGCAGCTGAAATTCTGGCAAATATATGCGAAGCCCCGTTGGCGCCCTGTCCATAACGGAGAACCGAGTTCCTCGCCAAACGCTATGACGGCATCAGGCAGCCATCGGCCCTTCAACTGTGCCAAGAGGTCGGATACATGTCCTGGAATGACAATTTCCTGGGAGCTTGAATTTAGCAGAGACATCGACTGGACCAGCACCGGAAATGCTCCTGGATGGTGAGCGATGCCTCCGTCGAGCAGGTCGATTACCTTGGCGGCTGACTCTTTGAATTCGCTGCGGTCCGTCAGCTTCCAGAGCCGGGCGAGGCTTCGCGCGGCAACCGAATTCGTAGAGGGGATGGCGCCATCAAAGAGGTCCTTTGTTCTAAGGATCAGCTGTTTCTGATCGGTGCCGACGGTGAAAAATCCACCGTCCTTCTTGTCCTCGAAAAGGTCGAGCAGGTCTTGGGCGCAGTCCAAGGCACTGTAAAGGTATTTCGATTTGCCTGTGGCTTCGTAGGTCCTGGTGTAGGCATCGACAAGATTGGCGTAATCCGAGGCAAAGGCGGGTTGAGAAAGGTTTCCGTTGCGCCAGATCCTCATCCATCTGCCTTCGCGACGCATGTTGTTCTCGAGAAACGAAAGCAGCGCTTCGCCCTTTTGGACCCAGTCGTTACGATCCGTTAAGAATCCCACTTGGGCCAAGGCGGCAATGAACATGGCGTTCCATTCCAAGATAACCTTGTCGTCCAGGCCAGGCGGCACTCTTTGACTTCTGATTGCTAGAACCCTTTGTCTTGACTCTTCTAGC
>JAJYVK010000100.1 GCA_021792075.1 Actinomycetes bacterium
CTTGCAGCCAGCGCCTCCGCCGTCATTCTTTGCGACCAGAGCGTCGACATCTACAATCCAAAGACTGTGCGTTCAAGCGCCGGTGCGATCTTCAGTGTTCCAATTTCAATTGCCCCGAGCTTCGAGGATGTTAGAGAGTATCTCAGATCCAGAGGGTACAGGATCGTGGGGACTTCATCTCATGCGAGTACTCCCTATTGGGAAGAGGAACTCTTTGGAAAGGTGGCTATCGTGCTAGGAAACGAGGGTAGCGGACTTGACAGGAGCTATGCCCAGCTTTTCGACCGTATGATAGCCATACCTATGAATTCAAGAGCCGAATCTTTGAATGTCGGGGTTGCCGGTTCAATTCTTATGTTCGAGGGGATGCGGCAGCGGCACACTCACCTGAAACGTTGATGCTACGCGCAGCGAAGCTCAGAATCTATCCTTTCGCAAGCGGCTCCGGCGTCTTATCTCCGTAGCTTCTCTTTAGCCTGTAACCGTTGTATCTGGCCAGCAGGCTTCGGAACTCTGCAAGAGTCGTCTTGTATGCCGACCTGAAGAGATCTCCAGGGCTGGACAGCCCCTCTCGGAAAAACTGTTTGTTCGATTCACTGTTTGTCGTCAGCACCCACGCCCAGGCGGCTAGGTCGACCGGGTATAAGAGGTATCCGACCCTAGTGGCTGGAGCAATGAGAATTGCTATGAACAGAATTAAAGCGGAAATCCAAGATGCTCCCGTGTGTACCTTGGGAGTGCGATAGATAATCCAAATCAAGGTCGCAATTCCGACGGCTATTCCGATGGCGAATGCTATCTTCGGATAGCCTTTCCACAGGCCTGCGAGGATGTGTCCGGGTAGAGGGCTGGCAGCGGGCGATCCCAGAGACGCTATTCCTGCGGGGAATTTGATGACGTTGTTCACGAGCGCTGAGACGTTGTGGATTATCTCGTCTCCCAGTGTCCATGTCATTATTGTGAGGGCAGGGAGCGCGAACTTGAGGCCAACCCGCCATCCGTTTCTGACGACGAGCACCATTCCAGCGATGATAGCAAGTGGCCAGGCAGTAAATTTGAGAATTGCGGCGAGTCCAAGCACTATACCAGACCAGCCCCATCGCTGACGGGCAAGGAGCACTATTCCCAAGGCCATCATTGCTACTACTGGAATGTCGTCTCCCCCTGTCACCAAGGGAAGCGCTGCAGTCGGGAGTATTGCCATCGCTTGGAAAGCGAGCATCGGCGACCGCTGGTTGCTCGGCCGCCAGAAAATGGCAAGTCCAGTCGCTATCAGCGTGATAATCAGAAATCCCAGCCGTGGGTCGCCCAAAGCTGCTGGAGTCCGGATCAGTGCGCTGCCTATGCCGAAAAGAGCCATGCCGGGTAGATAAGGGAAGAATGCATTGGTGGCAGGTACAGAAGAATGTATGCCAACTTTTACCCCGGTTATTACCGGATACAGGGCCTTTCCAGTCATAAGTCGCGATCCTGCGGCTTCTATTACGAGAACCTCTGGCTGGGCGTGGGCAATCGTGCTAAGCGAGCCCGCCTGATCGACGATCTGCGCCATGAGCGGAATCAGCACAGCGGTAGAAAATACCAGTACTGCTATCAGTATGCGACGTGCTTTACGTCGGCGTGGAGGTCGGGCGAGGGTCCATCCTGAAGCTACCGCAGCAACCAGGTAGGGTACCATAGCCATCTCTCCCCACCACCTGTAAAGCGCAATTTTGGAGATTTCGAAGGTAGCTATTGCGAACACGAACGACCCAAAGTAAAGTGCCACATCCGCAGCTTCTGGAGGAAGGTGCCGTACTTTGGTCAAGTGATCACCTAAGGAACTGCTCTTGAGCTGAGATGTTCGGGAAATAAGATTGCCTAGCCTGGTTTGAGATCTCGCCTTATCAAAATCATTGGCCAATCTAGACATGGGCAACCCGTTCTAAGTAGGACACAATTTCGCATCTCGTCAGAACTCCTACAAGCCTCATCGAGGCGATCCTAACCCGACAGTGTATTGATGAATGAAGCCGGCTTTCGGACCCCAACCGTCCTCCCTGCTTTGTTAGGACGCGAGGCAGTGGTGTCACTTTGTTCAACCAGTCCGCTGTTGTGTCGATTTGTCAACATAGAGTCCTGCTGCTTGATCGTTTGTAATAGTTTAGCGACCCACAAATAGTAAGCGCTTGCCCTTTTCGATAAAGAACAGTTCCGAACTCGTGTCGAGCTAACCGGGCGGCTTGGCCAAGGATATTCCAGCCACCTTGTGGTTCATCAGCGGAAGCGCCAAGTAGGTGCTTTGACGTTCTTTGAAGACCAGCAGAGGGTGCTTTTCCGGTCATCTGATTCGCTATTTCTACCTCGTCGAAAATAAAAGCGAAGGGTGAGAGAGATTGAGGCACTGCCGAAGAGGCACAGGGTTCGGAGATCGGCCAACTGAGTGCTAACTTGTATCATTGTCTTGGCTGAAGCAGAGAGATGATTTTATATTGGCTTCGGTTGCTGATTTATTCATGTTCGGGAGTTCGTTAGGTGCCTCAATTTTCCTTGATGGAGATAATTGAAAAAGTAGATGAGCTGAAAGGGTATTTCAGCTCATCGCTTCGAGACGCAGGAGACATCGATCGGCTCAGAGAGCTTGAGTCAGAGGTGCTTTCGAAGAAAGGCTCCATCGCTTCGTTGAACAAGCAGCTTGGCTCAATGGACCAAGATCTCAGACAGGCTGCGGGAGCCGTAATCAACGATGCCCGTGCTCAAATGAGGGCCGACTATGAAGCGACGCTTGCGAGACTTTTGGCTGCAGCGCGTGAAAGGGAATTAGAGGCTGAGAAGCTTGATCTGTCTGAGATCGTGTCAGGCTCGGATTTTCATGCCGGCAGGTTTCACCTGATTTCGAAGACCAGATCTGAACTTGAGGATATCTTCATTGGAATGGGATTTGCGGTGGAGGAGGGGCCTGAGGCAGAGACAGATTGGCACAATTTTGAGGCTTTGAACATACCTCCTTACCACCCAGCTCGAGCCGGCCAGGACAGCTTCTACCTAAAATATGGGGAGCCGGAGTCGATGCTTTTGAGAACCCACACATCGCCGGTGCAGATAAGAGTGATGACAAGGCAGGAGCCACCGATCTATGCGGTGATGCCAGGTCGCGTGTACCGAAGAGACACGGCTGATGCGCGACACACACCTGTGTTCCATCAGATAGAAGGTTTGGTCGTCGACAAAGGGATTACGTTCGCGAATCTAGCTGGAGCCATCGAGACCTTCACCAAGGCGATCTTTGGACCGAACATCGTGTCGCGTCTCAGGCCGGGTTATTTTCCGTTCACGGAGCCTTCCGCTGAATTCGAGGTCACCTGTGCGATCTGCGAAGGTGCAGGGTGCAGGACCTGTTCCAACACTGGCTGGATTGAGCTTGGCGGCTGCGGCATGGTTGACCCCAACGTGTTTGGGGCGGTTGGGATAGATCCCGAGGTTTGGACTGGATTCGCTTTCGGCTTTGGAATAGATCGTCTTGCTCAGATGCGCTATGCGATTTCTGACATGCGAGTGTTTTTGGATAACGATGTCAGGTTCCTTCGCCAGTTTTAGAGAGGTCATCGATTTATGAAAATTCCCTACTCCTGGCTTTGTGACTTTGTACCTCTTGGGACTCTTGAACTCGAAGATTCTAGAGCCACGCCCAGCCATGAGCTGATTCAGCACCTCACCGACTCATTTAATGATCTTGGTCTTGTGGTGGAAGGCGTCGAGTGGATAGGAAAGGGTCTTGATGAGGTCGTTGTCGCAGAGGTTCTCGAGATTCACGGAATCGAGGGCGCTGAAAAGATCCGGCGAGTCATCGTTGACGCTGGGGAGGCTGAGCCACTTCAGATAGTTTGCGGGGCGTTTAATTTCGATGTTGGTAGCAAGGTCCCGCTTGCAAAGATTGGCGCGGTGCTTCCGGGTGACTTTGTGATCAACAAGCGAAAAATGCGAGGAGTTGAGTCGTTCGGCATGCTCTGCTCACAGATAGAGTTGGGTCTCGGGCAGGACAAGAGCGGTCTGATGATCCTTTCCGACGATGCAAAGGTCGGTGCGAAGATTACAGATGCGTTAGCGATTGTACCCGATGTCGTATTTGACCTGGCAATCGAGAATAACCGTCCCGACGCCAACTGCGTCATAGGTGTCGCGCGCGATCTGGCCGCCTGGCTGAAGCTGCCATTTGTGGCACCGTCAGTTTCCGCATCCAAAATGGTCTCTCCTTCCGAGTCAGTGCGTCTGACCGGCGTCCAGGTGCGATGCCCGGATCAGTGCGATCGGCTTTTGGTAGCGCTCTTTGATTCGGTCGATCCGAAGCCCACTCCTCGAATTGTCACAAACAGGCTCAATCTGGCGGGAATGAGGAGCGTATCACCAATTGTCGACATTTCGAACTATCTCATGTTGGAGCTTGGTCAACCAACTCACCCATACGATGCAGATGCGCTTGCGGGCGGGGTGATTTCGGTCCGCTTGGCCGATCGTGGAGAGACAGTAGTGACTCTTGATGGCACTACACGTACTCTTGGTTTGCCGGATGCCAGGGGACGTGAATCGACTGATGTGGTAATCGTTGATGGGAGTGACAACCCAGTCGGGTTGGCGGGAATCATGGGAGGAGAGGAGTCCGAGATCAAAGAGTCCACAAGCAACCTCCTTCTCGAACTCGCACATTTTGCGCCCATGACGATTGCGAGGACGTCGAAGAGGCTTGGTCTGAGATCGGAAGCTTCCGCAAGGTTCGAGAGGGGCGTCGATCCGCGAATTTTAGAGGTCGCTCTGGCGCGTTTCAGCGAGATGCTTGGCCAGATGCCGGCTGAGATCGTGCAGATAACCAAGCCCGGGGCGGACGAGACTTGGGAGATCGATCTCAGGGTCTCTCGGGTGAATGAAATCCTTGGGACCGCGATCGATGCCGAAAAAGTATCGTCGCTGCTTAGACCGATAGGATTTGATACCGAGGATCTCAGAGCGGGAGTCCTCAAGGTGACGGTGCCAACGAATAGGCCGGACGTAGTGCGCGAGATCGATGTCATCGAAGAAGTGGCACGCCACTACGGATATAGAAATATCGAAAAGATCCGCCCTGATTCCAAGTTTGTTGGGGCTCTGAAGCCTTTGCAAAGGATTCGTAGGCAACTCACATCTCTTGCGGTTGGCATGGGCTTCTACGAGACCTGGAGCGCCACGCTTTTAGCCCCAGGCGAACAGGAGCGCTTTGGCGACGCTGGAGCTTTCTTGGAGGTCGAGAATCCGCTCGCTCGAGAGGAGTCCATCCTTCGTAGATCGCTTCTGCCTGGTCTCGTAAGAGCGCTTCGGTTCAATGTCAATCGCAAGGAGGACGAGGTTCGCTTCTTTGAAAGCGGAAAGGTGTTCTCCGTATTTGAAGGCGAGATCAATGAAACTGAGCGGCTCGCTTTCATGTTGGCCTACCCTGGGGATGACGTAACCTCTGCAATGTCGGTGTTTGCCAGGATCAGTGATTTTTTCTCATTGGAGAGGGTCTGGGTCCTGAACCGATATGAACTTGACGCCGTCAAGCGTGATCTTTTGGATGAGAATGCATTGGCCGAATCGTGGAACGGGCTTCATCCGACTAGGAGTGCATTGCTGGTTGCCAACGGCTGTATTGTCGGCCAGGTTGGTGAGGTCGATCGAAAGGCTCTGGCCGAAAGTGGAGTTGAGCATGATGGCAGAGTGGGCTACTTGGAACTTGACTTCGAGAGAGTGGCTTCGTTGATTCCACCACCCACCTCTATGAAGCCTATATCACAGTTTCCCGTGGCAGAGGTGGATCTGGCGTTTGAGGTGCCTGATTCTGTCAGTGCACGCGATGTCGAGTACGCGATAGCTCATGAGGCGAGCGAGTACGTTGTGTCTTCGAAGCTGTTCGATGTCTTCAGAGGGGGAAGCGTCAGGTCTGGGTACCGATCTCTTGCTTTCTCGGTGCGGATGTCTGCTTTGGACCGCACACTCTCCGATTCAGACATTAGTGGGGTGCGTGCCCGCTGCATCGACCTGGTCGAAAGTCGCTTTGGCGCAAAGCTTCGAGGCTAGGTATTGCATAATCATTCAGTATGATGTATCATAGATTTATGAAATCAGTGGTAATAGGTGCGTCGGGGTATGCCGGTGCCGAGCTTCTCAGGATATTGGCGTTTCACCCGGACATAGACGTGACCTCCGCAGCGGCATCAAGCCATGCTGGTCGCAGCGTCGCCGAGCTTTATCCGTCTCTT
>JAJYVK010000101.1 GCA_021792075.1 Actinomycetes bacterium
TCGCATCGACCGCTCTGCCGGAGACCTTGGGTGACGCGGGCATTCTGCTCTCCTCCAAAGAACCGCTTCGCGTTGCGGCTGCAGTTGCGTTGGTTGAAAACGACCCAACGCTTAGAGAGCAGCTGCACACAAATGCCAGAGACACCCTGGCCCGCTACTCTCCCGAAGCGGCTAAAAGAGAAAACCTCGGCGCCCTCGAAGCCTTAATTCCACAGATCGCCGACTACCGATGAGAAGAATACTTCAGTTCGTTCCGACCTTAGTGCAGGGGGATGCCACCGGAGGGCACGCCCTGATGATAGCAAAGTCCCTTGAAGCCATGGGACTTGAGACAAAGATCTACGTAGAAGAAGTTAAGAGCAACCAGATTGGGGGTGCCACCCGCTTCACTAACTACGCGAGGGAGAATCGTCCAGATGACATACTCATCTACCACTTGGCCGCCCCTTCTGCGATTGCGGACTTCCTCTCCTCGCGCAGTGAGACGCTGGTAGTCGTCTACCACAACATTACCCCGTCCCGCTTTTTTGAGCCCTGGGACCAGGTAGCCGCAACCGGGCAAATATGGGCCAGAGCACAGCTATCCCGCCTTGCACCGCGAACCACTCTCGGACTACCCGTGTCAAAATTCAACCAGGAAGAGCTGATAGAACTGGGATACGGTGAGACCAGAGTGGTCCCAATCCTTCTTGACCCCTCTGTATTTGCGTCAGGATCGGACGAGAAAGTAGATTGCGCGCTCCGCGAGAACAGAAGTCGTGGCAGGACGAACTTCTTGTTTGTGGGACGCCTTGTGCCAAACAAGGCCCAACACAATCTGATAGCTGCGCTGGGAGCCTACAACAAGATCTACTCACGAGAGGCCATATTGCACCTGGTTGGGCGACCCTTCTCCAGGGAGTACCTGATGTTTTTGAAAGAGATCGCAAAAAAGCTCGAAGTAGAAGAGAACGTCAACTTCACGATGGGGGTCTCCGCTGAGGAACTCTCCTCCTACTACAAAGGCTCAGATGCAATGATCTGCCTCTCTGAGCACGAAGGATTTTGTGTCCCGCTCCTCGAAGCCATGTACAACGATCTCCCTGTAGCCGCTTTCAACAGCTCCGCTATCGCTGAAACCATGGGAGGAGCAGGCATCCTGATCCAAAAGAACGACCCAGTCACGACCGCAGTCGCAATGGACAGAATCGTGACAGATAATCAGCTTCGTAGCTTCGTCAAGGACCAGATGAAACTTCGGCTTGAACAGCTGAGTCTCTCAGCTTGCCGTCACACGCTCTATGAAGCGCTGTCTGGGCTGGAGCCTTCGCTGGCAATCCACGCGGGCGTCAAATGAAGGAAATACGGAAAGTGGCGTTCGTGACGCCGAGATACGGCACCGACGTGATTGGAGGCGCCGAGCATGCCGCACGAATGATGGCTGAGAATCTGGCTAAGGGCCTAGGGATGGATGTCGAAGTGCTAACCACCACGGCGCTTGATACAGATACCTGGTCGAACCACTATTCAGCAGGTATCGAAGAGATCAACGGCATCAAGGTGACGCGATGCCACATTGACGAGGGCCGGGCTGCAGCATTCTCGGCATTTTCCGGAAGACTTCTCAAGTATCCCAAATCGGCAACCTGGGAGGAGTGCGAGAGATGGATCGAGGCCCAGGGGCCCATCTCGCAGTCGCTGCTCAAAGAGATTGCAAGTTCCAAAGCAGAAGTAGTTCTCTTTTTCCCCTATCTCTATCATCCAATCGTCAAGGGTATCTTCTCTGTGGGCAAGCGATCGGTCCTTATTCCCGCAGCTCACGATGAACGCCCCGCCTACCTCCCCATCTTTCGATCTGTCTTTCGAGCAGCCCGAGCACTTATGTTTCAGTCAAAGGCAGAGGAGCGCTTCGTCGACTCGACGCTTCATGTTGCCGACAAACCACGACTAAGAGCCGGCCTTGGAATCGAGAGATACCAAAAGCCCATTGTTCCGCTCTCCACGCTCCTGCCTGAGCTCTCCGCACAGCCATTTCTCCTCACCTTGGGCAGAGTTGACCAGCTCAAGGGAGCAACTCTGCTTTCAGAGCTTTTTGCCGAGTACAAAAGACGAAATCCCGGGCCCCTGAAACTCGTTTTCGCTGGACCGGTGACAACGCCGCCGATCGAGTTTCGGGACATCTTGACGCTCGGAGCTGTCAGTGAAGAACTCAAGTGGTCGCTGCTCAGAGCATGCACGGCTCTGGTGAACCCCTCTGCATTCGAGTCATTTTCACTCGTCCTATTTGAAGCATGGTCGTTGTCTCGCCCGGTCATGGTGAACGCACAGTGCGAGGTAACGGCCGATCACGTAAAAGAATCTAAGGGTGGCTTCGTATTTTCCGACTTTGCGGAGTTCGAAGCGCAAGTGAACAGGATAGTCTCAGACTCCACGGTCCGATGTGTGCTGGGAGAGAACGGCAGGAGCTATCTCGAGAGCAGCTATCGGTGGGAGACTATAGTCGAAAAGATGGGCGGCTTCCTCAATGAGGTATTCACGCCTTAGACGGCACCGCCGAACCGTTCTGTATCAGCCTCGGATCCAGCTTGAGATATCCGCTACTCTTGCCGTTGGAAATCACCTTAAAAGCCAGCTCTTGATTCTGCCAGTCGTAGATATGCTGGTCCCTGGCCGAGGTGAAGCCGACAGCAACTGAAAAGAGTCCATCGGTAACCGGCACGGATGGAAAGTTGAACTCAAGCTCTCCTTCCAAATCGGCATCAAGTGGTTCGAGCCCCATCAGATCGGAGTCGGTGCCAAATACCATGTCGCCTTTTTGATCGAAAAGCTGGATCCCCACGATCACTCCCGAAATATGCCTAGTGGCCGTGTAGCTGACCGTCACCGTCATCGGGTCACCAGGGTTCAGGTAACCAGCCGCAGGGGTGGAAGGAAAAGAGACCGAGATCTGGCCGACCATCACCCGTTCCTCCGGCTCGGCAACGGACATCGCCATTCGACCGGCCTGGCCACCTGAATCGGACTCAATCTCCTGCATGGATGCGATCATCGAGGCAAGTCCAGACCCCCTTGCCTGGTACTCACGGAGTATGGAAATTGCCTCCGGGGCGGTACCCTCTCCAACGATGACGCCGTGGTCAAGCACGTAGGCTCTGTCACAGACCCTTCTTACGATTTCAGGGGAGTGAGAGACGAAGACGATGGTTCGGCCCTCCCTCTGAAACTCCTCGACCTTGTCAAAACACTTGCGCTGAAAGTTTTCATCTCCGACAGCAAGCACTTCATCGACAAGCAAGATATCTGGATCCACGTTCACCGCAACTGCAAATCCGAGGCGGGTGTACATTCCCGAAGAGTAGTAGCGAACCTGGTTATCGATGAATGGTCCGAGCTCCGAGAACTCCACTATGTCGTCAAATCTCAGATCTATGTCTCTCTTGGCAACTCCCAAAAGAGCAGCGTTGAGATAGATATTCTCCCGCCCTGAAAGCTCAGGATGGAATCCGGCGCCCAGCTCCAGCATTGCAGCGACTCGCCCTCGAACCCTGATTTCACCGGAAGTTGGTTGCAGGATGGCCGCGATGCACTTGAGAAGCGTCGACTTCCCTGACCCGTTATGGCCAACCAATCCAACTGTCTCGCCCCAGTTGACATCGAAGCTGATGTGCTGCAGAGCCCAAAACTCCTCGAATGGAATCTTGTTCAGGTGAATAACCCTCTCCTTTAGAGAGGTGTACTTCTCGTGATACAGTCGAAAGTGCTTGGAGACATCCTGTATCTCTACGGCAGCCGGCAAGACTATAACTCCTCAGCGAAGTTGCCCTCAAGGCGCCCGAAGAGCGCAAGGGCACCGATGAACAATATGAGGCTCACCACAATCACAATCAATATCTGAACCACATACCATAATGGCGAGTAGTTCGGCAGGATCGGACCCGATGCATCGCCAAGAATCGCATAAAGAGCCCGCTGGAAAGTAAGAACTATCACGGTGACAGGATTCACGAAGTAAAGCCAGAGCAGGTGCTTCTGCGAAAGGCGCACTCCAAGCTCTTGAAACGGGTAGACAATAGGTGTTGCCCAGAACCATGCCAGCAAGACCAGCTCCAAAAGGTGCTGGGTGTCGCGCAAGTAGACATTGATCGCTGAAAGTGCTACAGCGAGCGCACTGGCGAAAAGGACCAAGGCGACAAGAGAGAAGGGTATAAGCCAAAGATAGCTCAGAGCTGGAGCAACCTGGAAGACAAGAAGCGCCAAGACAAGCACAATGGCCTGCAGCAAGAAGAAGACGAAGGCGGCACCAACTGACGCCAGAGCGAGAATCTCCCTAGGGAAGGCAACCTTTTTCACAATTCCCGCATTGTTGATGATCGTCGTCGTTGCAGAGCTGAGTGCATTGGAGAAGAAGTTCCAAACCAGAAGGCCACACAGCAGGAAGATTGCAAACAGCGGGACATTATTCTTGAGAATCTTTTGGAAGACGATGTAATAGATGACAAGGTATAGCGCCGGGTTGAGAAGAGACCACACGAAGCCCAGTACCGAATTCTTGTACTTGATGCGCAACTCCTTGCGCACTAGCGAGACTAGCAGCTCTCGAAAAAGCCAGATATTTCCGAGACGTGTCAGAACTCCGATTTTTGGACTTACCACCCGAATGGGAAGGTCCTCGGCGCGAGAGGCAACCATTCTTTTTTCGGGCAGGCTGCTGGCCTGATCCAACAACACATTTCCTTCCGAAAGATCTATCTTTTCACATGAGACGTTTAAACCTAAATACTTAGTACATCATAAGCGACGAGATCGCCGCCCAATGAAGCGGCCTCTCAGCCCTTGGTTTCGATATTCGCGGAAGAAGACCTTGAAATCACCTGATCTATGAAGCCGTACTCTTTGGCTTGCTCAGCAGTAAACCAACGATCACGGTCGGAGTCGGCTATGATGGTTTCCACATTCTGGCCGGTATGCATCGCGATTCGTTCCGCGAGCATCCGCTTTAGGTAGCCGATCTGTTCCGCCTGAATCGCGATATCCGCCGCCTGGCCTTGAGCCTGTGCAGATGGCTGATGCATCAGAATTCTGGAATGCGGCAATGCATAACGCTTGCCCGGTGCGCCAGCACAAAGAAGAAACTGCCCCATCGAGGCGGCCATTCCCACGCATATAGTCGCCACGTCACAGCTCACATACTGCATAGTGTCATAGATGGCCAAGCCATCCGTAACGGACCCTCCAGGAGAGTTAATGTATAGCGCGATGTCCTTGTTTGGATCTTCGGCTTCAAGCAATAGGAGCTGCGCACAGATTGCGTTCGCCGAATTTTGATCGACCTGGGTTCCAAGAAACACGATTCTCTCTTTCAGAAGCCTCTGAAAGAGGTCCGCGCTTCTGTTGTCGACCCCTTGCAGCTGCATAACTGCTTCCTCACCAAAATTGAGCTGTGAATTTGACATATCTAATACCCTACCAGGAAGTAGTGATACTCACCCGTTTAGAGAATGGCATGCGGAATTTTCAGACAGATATGGACGGGGAGCGCATCCACAATACTCCAGCCTTCTGTGCAAAAGAAGCGTGACTTCCTGCTGCCCTAAACGAGCATCGAATGGTGCCCAGATTGAGCCCTTCTAGGTCGAACGCTGTTTTGCCCGGACTCAAGTCGACTCTAGGTGGTATCCTTTGACGCTGAGGATCAATGACAGAAAGCCGAGTGATGAGAGAGCAGAACTGGCGGACTCGCGATGTTTGGTCGATATCTCTTTCTGCCTTTTTCGCCGATCTCGGCTATCAGTCGGTTCTTGCTGCCTTTCCACTGTTCCTTGTCGTCTATCTCCATCGGCCGGTATGGGAATACGGCTTGGCTATGGCGCTCAGCTATGGAGGCGGAGCCATCTTCTCGCTCATAGGAGCGAGAGTGGGCGATCGGATTGGACATCGCAGACTCGCAATAATTGGCAACCTTCTCATTCCCCTGCTCTCGCTTTCGGCAATTTCGTCAAATTCTGCTTTGGCAATAGGTCTTCTTACTGGTGGCTGGTGGGCGCGCAACCTGAGGAGCCCGTCAAGACGAGTGATGCTCAACGAAGCGGTAATCGCCGAAGAATATAGAGTCAGAGTCTTTGGGTTCCTCCATGCACTTGACGTCGGTGGAGCTGCGGCAGCCGCGATCCTGGTAATAATCGCAATTCGAAATGGCGTGCCGTTCCGATTGCTCTTTGTATTCACGATCATTCCGCTTCTGATCTCCTCGATCGCCCTCTCAAGGGC
>JAJYVK010000102.1 GCA_021792075.1 Actinomycetes bacterium
CGATGACAGTATGAGCGAGGGTCTCGAGAGCGAGGCGGACAATGGACTTACCGGTGCCCATAGAAAGGTGAACACCAAGGTTCTGGCAGCTGCGTCAGTTGTGGCTTTGGTGGGGCTCGGTACGATATATATCGCCTTGAGTGGGTCACATTCTCCGGCCGCAGCTGGCAAGCTGCCACCCTCAGCTTCAACTAAGCCCACTACTCCCACAAAGTCGCCTGTGACGACCGTGGCTCCTGTTCCTCCTTCGGGTCCACTCACGCCCACCTCCTCTGACAGCATCGGTGCCACCTACTTCGTCGACTCTCCGTCAATCACCGTCAATCTGGTTGCGTCTGCACCTTCCTGGGTTGAGGAGGCTGCCGCTCCGGGTTCGAGGGTACTTTGGCAAGGCATTATTCCGGCAGGCGGGAACAAGAGTTTCACTCTCAACAGCTCCATGTGGATTCGCACCGGCAATGTTGGCGTCTTGACGATCACGGCGAATGGCCAGCCTGTCAGCTTTAGCGCCAATCCTGGGGTCTACGATTTCACTTTTAGACAAGGGGTCAAGGCCTAGGTGCATAGCTTTGAGCCGGAGTGCTCCTTCTTGGCAGGGTATCTTCGAGCTGTTGGCGGGCACTCGTGAGTCAATGTGGTGATGCCTAGTGCCCTGTTTTGCGGTCGTGTGGGTCAGTTTCGACCCAGGCGCGAGCCGGCTCTAGGCAAGTTCAAGTGCCGAAAGAACGAAAGCGTAGACAAATGCCTCATCCCTCCAGATCTCGTACCGTCCGGAGGGCCCTTGGTGTCCCGCACCCATTTCGGTCTTTAGTATTATCCGTGGATTGCGCGTCCTCTTTCTGAGCCTTTGCATCCACTTTGCCGGCTCCCAGTAGGAGACACGAGGGTCGTTCAACCCGGCGGTCACGAGCATGAATGGGTACTGGGCGTCGGTGACGTTCTCATATGGGGTGTAGGATTTCATCACCTCGTATATCGCTTTATCTACGACGGGATTTCCCCACTCCTCCCATTCGAAGGTTGTAAGCGGAAGTGATGGATCCAAAATTGTCGTGAGACAGTCCACGAAAGGAACTTCGGCGACGATGACCTTGTAGAGTTCGGGAGCCATGTTGGCGATAGCTCCCATCAGCATTCCTCCGGCGCTGCCACCTCTGGCTGCGATTCTGTTTGGATCGGCCCAACCCAGCTTTATTAGGGCCTTTGTAGCATCTATGAAGTCTGTGAAGGTGTGAACTTTCTTCTCGAATTTGCCATCTAGGTACCATGATCTTCCCATTTCGCCTCCACCGCGGATGTGGGCGAAGGCGAAAATGACTCCCCGGTCGAGGAGGCTCAGCCGAAGCGATGAAAAGACCGGATCTATGGAATGTTCGTACGAGCCGTATCCATAGATGAGCGTGGGGTGACCGTTTTGAATTGGATGGATGTCCGCTCTGGAAACCACCGAGAGTGGGATCTTCGTTCCATCCCTGGCGTCAGCCCAGACCCTGAAGGTGATGTAGCGAGAGCTGTCAAAGTCGCCCAGCACCTCAGTCTGTTTGAGGAGTATCGACTCATGGCTCTCCAGGTCGATATCGAAGACCGATCTGGGTGTCGTCAAGGAGGAGTACTCGTACCTGAGTGCTTTGGCACTGAACTCCGCGTTCTCTCCTATGAAGATCGACGACACCTCCTCTTTCTTGGGAACTTCGTATATCCGTCGCGAACGCAGGTCAACCACCCTTAGACGCGTTGTTGCTTGGTACCTTTCTTCCAGTGCAATGAAATCCGAGAAGATCTCGGTGTCTAAAAGGCGGACGCCGGCAACGGCCTCGAGGAAAGGCTCCCAGCACGTATGGTCGTTGACGCCTTCGTCAACCACCATGAGGCTGAAGTCCGGGTTGTCGCGATTCGTCACGACAAAAAAACGGTTTTGCCAGTGTTCAACTGAGTATTCCAAGTCTTTGACCCGGTCAGTGAACCGCTGCGGTGGAGAAAGTGGGGTGGATGCATTGATGAGCAGCACCTGAGTCGTTGTCTTGGAGGCCGCCTCGATCACGATGAACATATCGTCTTTTGTGGTCCCGATTCCCACAAAGTAGCCGTCGTCGTCTTCTTGAAAAACCAGTTCCGTGGTTGATTTGACGAGGTCGAGTCTCCAGACCTGATAGGGGCGCATCTGATCGTCCGTTTTCGTGAAGAAGACGATCTGGGAGTCGAGTGACCAGGCAAGACCGTAGTAGCACTCCTCTATCTCCGCTTTGACATCCCCGCTGGCGGTATCTCTGACCCTGAGGGTGTATAACTCAGAGCCGTCGATGTCTCTCAGGTAGGCAGCGAGCCTTTCGTCCGGCGACACGGAGAGTCCACCAAGCGCAAAGAATGAGTGACCCGAAGCTTCCAGGTTCTCGTCAAGAAGGATTTCCTCCGTTTCGGAACCGACCCTCTTTCTGACATGTATGGGATACTGCTTGCCCTCTTCGGTTTTTGAGAAATAGTAATAGTTCTTTTTTAGCACAGGAACTGATAGGTCGGTCTCTTTGATTCTGCCCTTCATCTCGTTGAAGAGCTCTTCTTCCAGCGCCTTTAGTCCACTAGTTACGCTTTTGGCATAGGAGTTCTCTTGAGAGAGCAGTTCGATTACTTTCGGGGAGTCCTTGTCCCTCAGCCAGTAGTATTCATCAACTCTATCATCTTCGAAGTGCGTCAGGACTGTGGGCGTCTCCTCGGCATGCGGAGGGGTGCCGGCATTTTGGAACATTTCTTCTAGATAACTCATAGATGCCAAGGCTAGTGGATCCTTCAGCCACCTTGTGGATACCTTGTCTGTGCTTGGCGGCAAAAAAGTAAAGAGTTATTACTATGCGGATAGGGATAATTGTGTGTATGGCCTAGAATGTATATGTTTGAATAATCCACGAAGATGTTATCGCAAGTTGTGAAGGCGGATCGAAATGTCAACAGCTGATCTAGATCTCGGTAAATATCAACTTGGCTGGGCGGATGCAGAGGACTACGTCTTCAAGCCCAAGAAGGGCCTCAATCAAGAGATAGTAAAAGAGATGTCCTGGATGAAGGGTGAGCCGGATTGGATGAGGGAGTTTAGGCTTCGTGCCCTTCGCTACTTCGAGAAGAAGCCGATGCTTCCGTGGTTCGCAGTCAACATGCCCGACATCGATTTTGACAACATCTACTACTACATCAAGCCGACTGAAAAGCAGGTCAGTTCTTGGGATCAACTACCGGATTCGGTAAAGCGCACCTACGAAAAGTTAGGTATCCCGGAGGCGGAGCGCAAATACCTTTCCGGCGTGACCGCTCAGTACGAGTCGGAGGTTGTGTACCACAAGAATAGAGAGGACCTTGCGGCACAGGGCGTGATCTTCACAGACATGGATACTGCGCTGCGTGAGCATCCAGATGTCGTACGCGCTTATTTTGGTACGATCATACCTCCGAATGACAACAAGTTTGCTGCACTCAACAGCGCCGTTTGGTCCGGAGGTTCCTTTATCTATGTGCCACCGGGCGTTAAGGTTGAGATGCCGCTCCAGGCCTACTTCCGAATCAATGCAGAGAACATGGGACAGTTCGAGAGGACTCTGATCATTGCCGACGAAGGGTCTCAGGTTCATTACATCGAGGGCTGTTCAGCCCCTGTATATTCGACTGACTCACTCCACTCCGCTGTTGTCGAGCTGATAGCTAAGCCGGGTGCCCGGATAACCTATACGACAATTCAGAACTGGTCAAATAACGTCTACAACCTGGTGACCAAGAGAGCTCGTGCCGAAGCTGAGGCGAGGGTTGAGTGGATAGATGGGAACATAGGTTCACGCTTGACCATGAAGTATCCAGCCGTGTATCTTGTAGGTCCCAAGGCGACGGGTGAGGTTCTGTCGGTCGCATACGCTGGGAGCGGCCAACATCAAGATGCCGGTGCCAAGATGATCCATGCCGCACCTGAGACAAGTTCCACGATAATTTCGAAGTCGATTTCGAAAGACGGCGGCACCTCAACCTATCGAGGGCTTGTCCACGTGGATGAAGGGGCCAAGAACTCGAAGAGCTTCGTTCGATGTGACGCGTTACTCTTGGATGACCATTCGATCTCGGAGACAAAGCCATACATGGAAATAAACGAGCGTGATTCCCAAATTGGACATGAGGCCACAGTGTCCAAGATAGGCAATGATCAGCTCTTCTATCTGATGTCTCGCGGCCTGTCTGAGTCGCAGGCTATGAGTCTGATCGTAAACGGCTTCATCGAACCGGTGACAAAGACTCTTCCGATGGAATATGCAGTCGAGTGGAGCAGGCTTATCGAGCTGCAGATGGACGGGTCCATCGGCTAGCTCAGGCGATGGACATACTATAAGAGGGAGAAGGCTCTTCGCTTAGGCGGGGAGCTTTTTCCATGCCTCGATGACCTCGAGATTTCCTACGCACTGGAGTATTTCGGCCGGAAGGCGTCCCCAACTCCAGAGGTACAGCTCCGAGGCGCTAGCTTTGATCGCAGCGTCGGCTTTTTGATGACCTCGGTAGATCGTCATCACGCCGTCGATCAAAGTGACAGTCCATTCGGCATCTATGTCTGTAGCGTGAAGGTGCAAGGATCCTGGCAAGGAGCCAGAGAGGTTTTTTCGACCGCCTATGGTGATCTCAAGCCTCTCGTCGATTCCATCTTTGGCAAATTCAGGTGTGTACCCAAAGGGGATCGATTCCGTGGGTAGGGACTTGATGGCGTTCACGCTCGGTATTCCCATGTGGGCGAGTTCGGCGTCGAAACGATGAATGGCGGCTTCATGACTCTGGCGTCTTATCATCCAGCCAACTGTCTGGTTTTTGCCGGTCCAGTTCCACGCCGGGTAGTCGTCTGGATGGGTCGTGAAAATTTGGTACAGGTTTCTCCAACCCTCGTTGAACCAATTGAAAATCTCGGAGGACTCTGTTGGGAGATTTATCTCGTAACCGGTTGGATCTACGTCTGATCCAACGCGAAACGCGGCTCTTCGGTGTACCGTTCCAAGGTGTTCAATCAAGTCCTGGACGGTCCATCCCGGGCAACTCGGAACTGCGTGATCGAGAACGGCCGCGCACAAAGCTGCAAACCTCTCGCATTCTTGTTTAAAGTGGCTAATCAACTCATTTCGCTCCATTGCAAAGAGTCTTGCAAAGATTTCGGTGGCTAGCCACTGGTTAAAGCAAAAAATTGCCTTTTCCGAACTATTTGACTTGAGGGACAATCTCGGACGCGTCGGATGCCTTCTCACCAAATGCAATTTGGCTTATCTCGGAATCAGGTGGGTCATCAGCTTCGGAGAGGTCGATCAGCATGTCGAATCCGAAGGTCGCCCCCTTGGAAGGTCCCTCGCTCGCAACCCAAGCACTCCCTCCGTGAGCCCGTATGATCGACGCAACGAGCGAAAGGCCGAGACCTGTTCCTCCAGAGACGCGGGATCGAGATGACTCGGTTCGATAGAACCTCTCAAAGACGCTCTTGAGTGCGGAGCTCTCGATTCCAGGGCCGGCGTCGGTCAAGGCAAACCGGACTATTTCATAGTTGCCATTGGCGGGAAGCTCGACCTCTTCATCACCAGCCCTGACTACTTCCAAGCCTTCGAATTGTTTCAATTGGCTTGGTTCTATGTGCCCGAGCGTGATCTTAGCGGGGCTGCATTCGGGAGTGTGAAATCTGAGGTTGGAGAACAAGTTCGATATGACCTGAATAATCCGGTTCTTGTCTCCGATAACCCAGAGGTCTTCCTCGATGCTTGACTCGATCTTTCTACAGGGTTCGATCGTCCTGAGATCTTCAATCAAATCTTCTGCAATTTCCGTGAGATTAACCGGCAGTTTCTCGACGGGCCTGTTCTGGTCCAGTCTTGCAAGCAGGAGAAGGTCTTCGACCAGGCTTCCCATTCGGATCGATTCAGATTCGATGCGTTCCATGGCTCGTTTCGTCTCCGACTCGTCCAGTATCCCCGACCTTTGTCTGACCAGTTCTGCATAGCCCCTTATCGAGGTGAGCGGGGTCCGTAGTTCATGGGAGGCATCGGCGACGAAGCGACGAAGTTTGGCCTCTGACTGGCTGCGCCGCTCCAGGGCGGTGACGAGCTGGCTAAGCATCGAGTTGAGTGCTTTTGCAAGCCTGGCTACCTCAGTCGCCTGGTTTCCCTTGGTCTCAACCCTTGCCGACAAATTGCCCTCGGAGATCTC
>JAJYVK010000103.1 GCA_021792075.1 Actinomycetes bacterium
ATCAACTCCAGTTCTTCGGGACCGTCACCGAGGCGCCAAAGAACGGAATGACCCACAGGTGCTGTTCGCTCAAAGTGACGAGGATCCCGCGAGCCTGCGCATCTTGTACAGCTGACCGACCGTCAACGACTCGAGATCCCGATGGTTGATAATGTACACGTGTTCCTAGCTCGCCTAGCGATCATCAAGTAGGGCGCGGCATTAAGTCTTCACATAACGCCATTGGTATAGAACACGGTCACGGCTATCGTGTGCTCCCAGATAACGCATGGCTCTCTTCGGACTCCCGCTACCAGACTTCCGCCAGACGCATACCTCGCCTGCAACCGGTCCTCACAACCATAGGTGCCTGATCGTCGCCGTAGAATACCCCGGCCGAGGGAATAAATTGTTCCTGGATATCGCCGTCATCGCTCTCTCCGCACCAGAACCTCTCGAAAGTCGGGAACTTCCCAGGCGAGTCGCTCAGCGCGGCGAACCGTCACCACACGCTTTGTCACACGGATCAGCGCTTCTCGCCACAGCGAATGATCTTCACTCAACTGAGCAAACACCTGCCACACCTAACCGTGTCGGACATCTACTCTGTCGAACGCCGAACTATCGCCGCCCATTTGCATTGCCTTCAATTCGGTGACACCCAGGACAGGCTGAACCAGCCGGCTAAGCAAACATCCTGTTCTCGCCTTCCCAAAACTACCGGCCGAAAACGCCCTCCTGAGCCCCCCCGGAGGCGTCAAGCGGCCGGGCTACTGCCTGCGGCCCCACACTCCAACGTAATCCCGTTTTGTTCAACCGTAGCGGGATCACGACGTGCGTGTGGAACTCCATCTCCGTAGAATCCTGGATATCTTCCCTTACACGTCTGGCATTCCTTACTACCGCACTTCCATCTACATCAACCGCCTATGTAAGCCGACACCATTAGGCAGCGACCAAATCTGTGACGCGAGATTGTCCCCACATACTTGAACGCTCAACGTTCCAGTTCGCGGCCCTGTCAGACAGAGGCGTGTCGCTCTGTTAATCAGGTTTCCCAATAAATTGTATGACCACCGTTGTGTGCTCCAGTTGCGGCACTTTTCCATGACCGCTTTATCCCCACTTTCAGCAAGGCACTCGCCATTTGCCTTCAGAAATCCGGTTCGCGTTACTCGCCACGACTGCGATTCACTGCCAACACATCGCCCTACTTTACCGGGTGCAGAAAGACAACGGCTATAGTCTTCAGCAAGCAGATGATTTGCCATGAACCACGGAACTATTCTTGTGATCACGCCAATCCGCCTCGGACGACCACATCGCGCATTCGGCCTAATTTTCCAAATCGATGTGTCATGTCGCCCAATTCGTGCTGCCAGCAAGTGCGCATCTCCTCTTCGCATTCCAGACCATAGGTTGTGCGAGGCAAATCGACACCCCGCGCCCTCAAACCCAAGCTCGGATGGATGCACTACCACCTCTACCGGCTTTCGACTTCTGTTCAGCACTGCAACTGCATATGCATGATTGACTAGCGGTTTAAACAATAGGTCTATAACAGGAGTTCGCTTCACAAGAGTCGCCATCCGACCCAAGGGATCCTGATCCACAGCTATGACAGCACGATTCCCCAGAATCCTGACTGAATTCCGCGATAGTTTCCCAATATCCGAACTAAGCACCAACGGCGCAGACATCATCGACCAAAGAGCCATCTGGGTTTTCGTTGCCGCAACACTTACGCCATGATCGCCTCCAATGACAAAATCCGGATTATCCCATCTACCTGGTTTCTGAAACCTCCCAAGCTCTATGTTGTAATCATAATTCCACATGATGCTTGGAAAACGCGACCTATTCGGGTGATTTCGATCATAGATCGCTATGTCACTTCCTGTACGCCACAGCTGACTGTACTTCCGGGCCCACGTCAGAACGTTATAATATTCACGCGTGCCTTGAAAATAAACTGGCCCCTCTTCCAGATAGACAATAGGCCGACTGATTTTTTGCAGTGCGAGCATTTCATCGCGGTAACCCGCCCGAGCTGCTTGATATCGAGACTCTCCCTTGGGAACGTAGACATTACAGCCATCGATTTTGAGGTAACTGACCTTCCACTTCTCAAATAGCTTGGCGTCCTGCAAAAAGTGAGGTTTGCCTCCGCCAAGGGGAACACCGCTTCCAGCGTAACCCGCGCAAGTCGCATAGCCTTCGTCTTCGTATATACCAAATTTCAATCCGAGCGAATGTATTTCCCTGCTAACAATTGCAATTCCATGCGGAAACCTTCTTGGGTTCGGTAGTAAATTCCCATTGGCGCCACGATGCCGTCGCAACCAACAGTCGTCTATTGAAACATGATCGTATCCTTTGGCTGCCAAACCTGTACGAACAAGCGCGCGCGCATTCTGTAGAATTGTCTTCGCTGTATAGTCGCATTGATAGTGAGCCCAGTCACTCCATCCCATAGGGGGTGTCATCGCCAACTGCGGCCCCGTTTCAGCCCGGGCCGCAATGGGCATTAATGCGCAAAGCACCAACACAGATGCCCACGCCACAACAGATAAGTGAAAAACTCGCGAGAAATAATTACACATAGAGCGCCCCCGCTGCACCGAATATTTCGAGGTGAATGCAAACATAGCCTGCCCCCACTCAACTACCACTAAACACGCGCGACAATTGCAACTCCATCCGCGTATGCTTTTCCATACAATCTCGCTACGAGAACAACCGTTGATTGGCGTCACCGCGATCGGTCGCGTAGTACCAAACTCCACTAAGCGTCGTGCCCTCATCTACTATACACGAAACCACTTATAACATCGTTAACACTAAAGCCTAGTTAAGACCTAGTCCGTTTTTGGAATGACATCTGTAGTTTCCGTCAAACTTCACCTCCCATCAGAGCGGCCGAACGATACGAACAAAAGTTCCTAAAGTCGATCATTCGGCCGCTCCTTTCTATGAGGAATATATGTCCGTCGTTCCCTGAATGTTCACGTAGTCCTATCGCGGACCTGAGGGACTTCCTGCTCATCAGGCCTAATATTCCGCCCTTATACTCAGCTCATAACGTGGTCCGTATTTAACGAAGTTATAAAATTCGTCAGGCCGCGTGTCATACCACTGCTGCGCCGAGTTCGTCATGTTCGAGCCTGAGAGAGCGATGATGATGTGCCGATTTAGTTTATAGCTCACTTGGGCATCAAGTTCACCATATCCTCTGACATACACCGGCGCGAGTGCATTAATGCCATCACCGATTTGGTAAATATACTTGCCTCTGTGACTATATGTTACCCGTACTCCAAGACCATACTTCTGGTAGATCAACGTAATATTTTGATAGTCCCCTAGGCCCGTCAGACCAAATTCATTTGCACCCGTGGCCGCGGTACCTGAGGAATTCACACCAGCGTTTGTCGATAAAATTGTCGCGTTAGCGTTTACCCCAAACCCGTTGAAAGGTGATGGCAGCATGCTAAACATATACTGCCCAGACAGTTCCACTCCATGCACATTTGCTTTGCCGATATTTGTCGGCCTGGTAAAGTTGAATGTTGCTATGTTGTTCGGAAATGCCGACGAATGTGTCGTATTTTGAATTGGAACCGCCAACGACGTCTCTTCGTATTCAATAAAGTTAGATAGATTTTTTAGAAATCCGTCAGCAGCAACATACCCGCCTGGCGCGAAATACCATTCTGCTCCAAAATCGTAATTCACAGATGTATAAGGCCTGAGTGTGGGATTCCCCCCGGTTGCATCCAAGGCTGTGGGGACGACAAGCGCACCACCGTAGTTTATGACGGGAGATAGATATGATGGGGCTGGCCGTGCAAGACTCTTTGATGCGGCGAATCGCAATACAACCTTGTAAGGCAGATTCAGCCGGAGATTCAAGCTAGGCAGAACGTAATTGTAGCTATTGCTTTCCTCCTTGAATAACGCCTGCCCATTGTCTTTGTAGGTAACTTCGTCTTTTGTTGGATCAAATGGATTGGGGGTAATATTTTCCAGGACTTGCCCATATCCGACGGATGAATCAGAAGTGTGCACAAAGCGCACACCGACGTTGCCGCCCCATGAGAAGCCGAAAATCCTTCCGTGGAGATCCCCCTGCAAATATGCAGCAGTCGACGTTTCTATGACAGTTGCAAGGTCTTGCGGTGCTTCCCCAGGAGTCTGCGGAACGAATCCATCAGCAGCTTCAACCTCCGCCTGCGTTGTGCCAGGGGCATAGCCGAAGGCCGCATCGTTTTCTTGAAAGGCGGTAGAACTATCGAGAAATGCAATCAAATTTGCGGGATTGTACGTTAGAAACGTACTGGGAAATGTACCTGCATATGGACTCACCGCGCCCGTCGGAACACTCGTCAACGTAAATATGGTGCTCGGTATAGATGCTCCATATCCGCAATACGCGCATACATCGCCGCTGTTGGCGGAACTGAAACTCTCGAAATCGTTGCGTTGCCACCATCCACCAAACCTAATTTCAGTGAGTGGACCCCAAGAATGCGGCGTAATCCACTTATCGTTACTGGCTACCTGGGTGATTTTATTATAGTCGTTAGTTGCAGAAATCGACGTGTAGTGAGCACGCGGCAAACTGGTGTTTTCAAGATCATTGCTAGTCGAGACATTCGGAATGCCAACACCATTATTATTGATGTAGGTTGCGAGAATTGGGAACCCTGCGACAGTGTAAAGCGAAGGATCTGTGTAGTTACTCGCACTATTGGTCGCATCGGATGCATCAATGTTCCACAAGAGACGCCCAAAGGCTTTGCCTTGGAATTTTAGACGAACCGATCGTAGATATTGCGGCGATACCTGATCGAAACTTGTCGAGTCGATCAGATCTGAATGCGTATGTACCGTGAACTGTTGATAAACCCCATCTGGGCGAACAACAACGCCGTTGTTTATGGTGTTGCCATTTACGAATAGCCCCAGCTGATTGCTAATGGCTTCTTCCGAATATTTGTTGTACAAACCATCCAATGTAGCTGTGATGTTGTGTGTGATCTTCCATTGCAATCCGATGTCCATATTGAGGCGTTTGACGTTGTAATAATTGCGTTCTACGTCAGTGGTATTGGGCAACAGGACACTTGATGGCAGCCCTGATTGGCTCGAATTTTGCCACACACCGGTGGGTTCACCGGGACCATTCAAGGCTTCTGAGTAATACCCGCCCTCACCCCCGATCTCGTAGGCCGTGGTCGCTTGCTCTTGCTCACCAATCGAGAAGAGAGCACCGAGCCTGTGATGATCGAATGTGTTGCTCAGCATTAGGAATCCCGACGGCTCAGCTTTTGCGGAGTCCTGGGTATCCATGTTTGAGCTAAGCTTGGCAATGAGTCGCGGACCATTGAAGTCAAATGGCTGCCATGTACGCAATTCAATCAGCCCGCCTATTGATCCGGCAGGTTGCCATGCTTCACTTGTTTCGAACACTTCGGCTTGTCGGATAAAATCCGACGGCAGGGAGTCGAAGTCAAAAAGTGTTCCGCCACTTTGCGTCGGCAATGTCTGTCCGTTGACGAGAACTACGTTGAACTGCGGTCCAAATCCGCGCACGGTCACTTGATTGGCGGCGCCGGTTCCATCGTTGTCGACAGCCACGCCCGGTAGGCGCGACAAGGCCGCGGCAACGTCAGTGTCCGGAAATTCTCCGATACCCTGCGCGCTTATGGCGTTCACGACTTGATTTGCGTTTTCCTTTATGAGCATCGACTGCAACAGACTCTGGCGCAGTCCAGTAATGATGACTGCGCTGAGCATCGCGGAGGAATTTGTGGTTCCTGTCGTCTTTACGGCATGAATTTTATTGTGCACGTGAGTGGAAACGTTGGTCACGTGCGGCTGCGTGGTCGCAGCTTGTGCGCTATACACTGGCAAAGACACCGCGGTAAGACCCATCAGTACGCCGACGCCTTTCAATCGGTGTGATTGACGCGCATGTTTTCTATTACGTATCGTAAATTTCACAATTGACCCCTCCTCTTAAGGATGCTTTGCGAGCTTTGGCGACTTCCCGGTTAAGTTTCTATCAACCAAACTCTGCTACCTCACCATTCCGCGACACTACCGTCCTTGTTGCGCCACACCGGATTGCTCCACGGGCGGTATTCCTTTGCGACTTGCCGCACCAGATCCTCATCGAGTTCTATGCCAAGGCCGGCACCGGGCGGCGTTGTCACGT
>JAJYVK010000104.1 GCA_021792075.1 Actinomycetes bacterium
GCATCCCGGGAGATCTTGGAACGGACGAACTCGGCCGGATGGAGTACTGCACCGATTGTGCGCTTGGGATCCTCTGTCTTTTAGACTCGCTGATCATTGCCTCGAATGCTCCATGCCGATCTTCTGAGATCAGGGGCTTTTTTCGCAATTTACGAAGTCTGAGTCTTCAAACTAGCCTTTCCTGTAGATAGCTTGGCGAAGCATTAAGCATTGTCGCAAAATGTTCTCCAAGAATTAACCTCCTGGCAATCTTTCAGCCACCCTTCATTCACCTACAGGCGACAAAATTCATGATGTCATCTTTTCAGTTGGCATTGATGTAATGCGGATGTAATGCGGGTCTCCCGTAGACACCTTAGGAGAGCAATTGGCTTACAACGACACGTTAACTGCTGAGCTATATCAGCCGTTGAATGAAGCTCCAATAAACAGTAAACACTGGCTGACGGTGCTAACCGCCGGGATGGGCTTCTTTACTGACGCCTATGACCTATTCATCATCGGCACTGTCACCGCAATTCTTACCCCAATTTTTCACCTGTCGACTTCACAACTTTCGCTCCTCAACTCCATCTCTTTGCTGGCAGCAGTCGCTGGTGCTCTGGTATTCGGAAGGTTGATGGATGTTCTAGGCCGAAAAGCAGTCTACGGCATCGAAATAATTCTTCTGGTGGTAGGAGCGCTTGCGTCGGCATTCTCGCCCAACTTTACCGTACTTTTCATCTTCCGAATACTTGTCGGTATCGGAGTCGGCGGCGACTACGCAACCTCAGCGGTGATCACAACAGAGTACGCGAATCGAAAAAACCGAGGACGTCTCGTCGGTACGGTTTTCGCAATGCAGGGATTTGGGCTGCTAGCTGGACCAGCAGTGGCTGCGATCCTTATTGGCGGAGGAGTATCGCATGGTTTGGCATGGAGGCTGATGCTAGCTTTCGGCGCGATTCCCGCTGCTTCAGTGGTCTATCTGCGCAGAAAGATCCGTGAAACTCCACGTTACACTCTTGCAATCGAGGGAGATCTGGCAACCACGGCGGATACGGTCCGATGGACGACTGGACAGATGCCGGCTTTCTCGGAAAACGGAAACTTGCCAAAGGCCAAGAAAACCTATAGGGCAAGACTTTGGCAGAAGCCCTTCCTGCTCCGTCTTATTGGGACCGCAGGATCTTGGTTTGTTATGGATATCGCGTTTTATGGAAACTCGGTATCCAGCCCTCTAATCCTCAAAGCACTGCAGCCCCATGCAACATTGCTCGACAACATTCTGATTGCCGGCGGTATCTTCTTGGTATTTGCTGTGCCGGGCTACTGGCTGGCGGTTGGTCTCATGGATAAGATAGGGCGCAAAGTCATACAGTGGACAGGATTCCTCGTCATGGCCTTGGCATTCCTTGCAATTGCGGTTATCCCTGGCGTGACCAAGAACCCCTTATTATTCGTGCTGTTGTTTGGAATAAGCTACTTCTTCACCGAGTTCGGTCCCAATATGACGACATTCGTCTTGCCAAGTGAGGTCTTTCCCACCTCGATACGGGGGATGGGAGACGGAATCTCGGCTGCAGGTGGCAAATTGGGTGCGTTCATCGGAGCGCTACTGGTGCCAACTTTGCTGAAGACAGTCCATCTGACGGGTGTGATGGGTCTCATGGCAGGGGTCTCCGTGATCGGAATCTTGCTCACCATTGTGGCTATCCCCGAGCCAAAGGGGCTCACTCTGGAAGAGTCCTCTTCAGAAGAGGCTTTCGTCTAATGTAGGACCTGGCACGAGCACCGTTGAGTATCGACGATTACTGCCAAAAAACCATTGATCGCACGGTCCTTGAATGTGGCAGCTGACCGGAGTGCGAACTCGGCGCGGTTAGATAAACAACGGCTGCTCATGCCAGCTAACAAATTTCGGCTCCTATCGATTCTCATAGCCAACGCTGGTAGAGTTGCGCATAGTGGGATAATGAGCGAGCGAATCTGGGAATGGAAGGCGAGTCCCATCAAGAACCTCGATCCAATATTCGTCGGCTTCGCAAATGAATCGAGCCTGACCCGGAACATCCGAGCCACGCCCGCACTGCTCGAGGCATCTGCTATAGACACAGATTTAAGCTTTAGTCCATTGGGTGCGCCAAAAAGGCCGGCCCACGGGCCAAAGCTATTTCACCAGCCAACCCGTAGGCTCCTTCAATTGTGTACTTGGTCAATTATTATTATTGCTGGCTGTTTCCGCATCTGACCATCGCCAAGGTCATTGCTGACCAGGGAATACAAAAGCCCCTTGCTTAAGTCGCATAGACGCTTCTACTGATGATGGTTTGAAACTTTCGGACAGGGAGAGCACGGTGGCTTATTTCCCCAGGCAGGCAAGAGACCCACCGGTCCAGTCACTGCTCGCCAAATAGAGCCCACGCACAACCATGTCGGACGAGTCGTAGTTGCCCCGGATAACGCAGTGGTAGACCTTTATTCACAGACCGGTCTTGTGGCCATAGAGTGGACGTAGGTCACCAGATAGCTCGACTCGCCGGTTTGCCTGCCCAATCTTCGGCGCGAGTCTGAAGGGCCGAATCCGAAGGTTGGCTGGGACATGAACAAAAGCCCGACAGAGCTTCAGGAGCGTTAGATGATCCTGCCGTGAACAAGTGACTGCCCAGCACAAGGAGAGGCGGGAATCACCAAGACGGCTGAAACGACGGCGACAGCTATCTTCGCGCTGTTGTGCTGAAAGCAGAGATACTCCAATACAACTATTTCGGCATATGCTCTATCCACTGGTGAGCTCAGTGCGCGGTTCCCTTCCATCTTGGGTCTTTTGGCTTGCTCGACTGGGCCACGCAATGAGAGGACGACGCACATAACTATTCCAGGTGAGTTATCGTAAAGGTCGGAAAAAGAAACTCATTGAAGAAAGAAATCAGATTCTGCTAGCGTTACTGACGATTATTAATTGGACCAAGAGTAGCGCTAAGTGATTGAAATAATTACAGGTGGTGGTGAGAATGGGCAAAAAGTACAGTCGACTAACTGAGCCTATGGTGCGGGATGAATCAGGAAATCTGCGAATAACTACGTGGGATGATGCGCTCGATGCAGCTGCCAGAGGCTTCCAAAGAGCCATCGACCAAGGAGCAGCCAGCTCCTTCGGCATGTTCAGCTGCTCTAAAGCGACCAATGAGCTGAACTTCATCGCACAGAAATTCATTCGCTCGGTGATGCAGAGCAACAACATAGACAGCTGTAACCGCACCTGACACGCTCCAAGCGTCGCCGGTCTGGCGACAGTATTTGGAGCGGGTGGCGGAACCAGCTCGTACAAAGAGGCGGAAGATGCCGACGTCATCATCCTCTGGGGCTCGAATGCCCGCGAGGCTCATCCCATCTTCTTTCACCATGTTCTCAAAGGAATCCACAAAGGAGCCAAACTCTATGTGGTTGACCCCAGGAAGACGACCTCGGCGCAGTGGGCGAACGCCTGGCTGGGCTTGGACGTTGGAACCGATATCGCATTGGCCAACACTATTGCTCGTGAGATAATTCATTCCGGCCTTGCCAACACCGAGTTCATAACTCGGGCGACCTCCAGCTTCGAAGAGTACGCAAAATCCGTGGAGCCTTTCACTTTGGAGGAAGGAGAACGGCTGACATCTGTCCCAGCTGAATTGATACGAGAGCTGGCGCACAGCTACGCCAAAGCGGACCGAGCACAGCTATGTTGGACACTGGGAATAACCGAGCACCACAACGGCACTGACAATGTCTTCGCGCTCATCAATCTTTCGCTCTTGACGGGCCATGTCGGCAAGTACGGCTCCGGAATTGTACCTCTTAGAGGCCAGAACAACGTCCAAGGCGGCGGCGACATGGGAGCGCTCCCTAACAAGCTTCCCGGCTTCCAGGACATAGAGACCGACGAGCGGGCGCGCCTCAGGTTCGAAACCCGATGGGGTACGAGCATCCCTGCCAAACGCGGTTGGCACCTCTCCCAAATGTTCGATGCCATGGAACGAGGAGAGCTCAGGACACTTTACGTTATTGGAGAAAATCCCGCTCAGTCCGAGGCAAACGTGGGCCACGCGATCAAGCTCCTCGAAGGTCTTGAGCACTTGGTGGTACAAGACATCTTTCTGACAAAGACCGCCGAGCTTGCAACGGTCGTCCTTCCCGCTTCAGCAAACTGGGTCGAGGCCGAGGGCACCGTTACCTCGAGCGAGAGACGAGTGCAAAGGGTCAGAAGAGCTTTGAACCCGCCTGGCAATGCAAGAGACGATATCGAAATCGTCTGTGAAATAGCCAGAAGGCTCGGACATGACTGGGGAAATCCGACTGCAGAACAGGTCTGGGACGAACTCCGCAGCTTATCTCCCATTCACGCCGGGATGAGTTACAAGCGGCTGGAGGAGTTGGGGGGCATTCAGTGGCCGTGCATGGACGAGAACGATCCAGGTTCACCCTTCCTGCACGGACGTCTTTGGGCGGACCCTGTGGTCGGGCCACTGGCTCCGTTCACTCCCGTTGACTTTTTGCCTGCTCTCGATACATTAAGTGAAGAGTTCCCGATACGACTGACAACGGGGAGACGGCTCGACTCGTTCAATACCGGGGTCCAGTCCGGGGGTTTTGCCTCCCCGCTGCGTCGTCCTGAAACACTGAACCTCTCACCACAAGATATGGCGAAGTACGGCCTGTCAGACGGCGAGATCATCTCTGTCTCATCGAGACGCGGCAGCATCAAGGCCCCTGTTCTTACGGACATCACCCTTCACCCTGGACTGGCGTTCATGACATTCCACTTCCCTGATGAGGTAGACACCAACATCCTCACTATCGACGCATGGGATCCGAAGTCGGGAACTGCCGAATTCAAAGCCACTGCTGTGAGGGTCGAAAAGCTTGGCGGCCAAACAGAGTTGGGACGATCGTCTTCAAAGGTGGAGGCACTGAGTTAAATGGATCTTAGAACATCTGGGAAGCCAGCCTCTCCGGAAGAAAAAGAGGCTGTCGACAGTGTGATATCGATGCTAGAGATGCGAAGCGGCACAGAAACCAACGGGAAGTTGCCAGTCGAGCAGGGAATCCCCTTTGACAACAAGGGCGGCCATCGAGACCTGCTCCTGCCGGCACTGCACGCGATCCAAGAGCGCATCGGCTGGATCAGCCATGGAGCCTTGGATTATCTAAGCCTA
Organism: Actinomycetes bacterium; assembly: GCA_021792075.1. Lineage (GTDB taxonomy): Bacteria > Actinomycetota > Acidimicrobiia > Acidimicrobiales > Acidimicrobiaceae > SCQM01. Next base: position 5,178 of record JAJYVK010000104.1, read on the forward strand.
CAACTCGGTGTCGCTCCAGCCGAGACATACGGAGTAGCCAGCTTCTACTCGATGTTTTCGCTCGAAGAAACTCCCAAGACTGTCATCCACGTTTGTGATGATATCGCCTGTAGAGCAGCTGGGAACGGCGAACCGGCTACTGCCATGAGCGGGAGATGGGGCGCCGAGGGCGATGGATCAGGCGAAGTCATGTGGGTGCGAAGCCCATGCCTTGGCAGGTGCGAGGACGGCTCAGCGGCACTTGTACAGCGTGCCGGCACGCCTCATCGGCGCATTGTGGTAGCTCCTCTAGCCGTCGGTGCTCTGGCAGAGGAATTGGAGAAGCCCGTTCACAACTGGGCTAACACTGAATCCTTTCGAGTGCCCCAAAGAGAGTCCGATCCCGCTTCACTGCGGCTCTTGAAAAGGATCGGCGTAGCCGATCCGACTTCTGTGGACTCATACAGAAGCCATGGAGGATACAAAGCGCTCAGGCGAGCGTTGGAGATTGGGCCGGACAACGTCATCCGGGAAATAAAGGACTCCAAACTGATGGGTCGAGGAGGCGCAGCATTCCCAACTGCCATCAAATGGGAATCAGTTGCGCGAAATACGGTCAGGCCTCATTACTTCGTCTGCAATGCTGATGAGTCCGAGCCCGGTACCTTCAAAGACAGAGTGATAATGGAGCAGGACCCCTTCGCAATCATTGAAGGCTTGACAATAGCGGGTTACGCAACCGGATGTGAAAAGGGCTACATCTACATTCGTGGAGAATATCCATTGGCAGAAGAGCGACTGGCCCACTCGATCTCCGAAGCCAGGAACAAGGGCCTTCTCGGAAAAGGCATCTTAAATCGAGACTTCGAATTCGACATAGAACTTCGCAGGGGAGCTGGCGCCTACATCGCGGGAGAGGAGACGGCGCTCTTCAACTCCATCGAGGGCAAACGTGCCGAACCACGCAACAAGCCTCCGTTCCCGGCGCAGGCCGGCCTCTTTCAGAAG
>JAJYVK010000105.1 GCA_021792075.1 Actinomycetes bacterium
CGAAAGAATTGAAGGACCTCTACCTGTCCACGACTGAGGCTAGCCACCACGAAGATGCCGGCCCGAGAGCGGGGGTTCCCAACTCTGCGCGAGGAGGCTTGGCTCCTATCCCCGTCTTTTTGCATCACTGCAGTTCCTCTTTCTCAGCAGTGGCACCGATCATCCGAATGTAGACGTCTTCGAGACTTGGCCTGGTTACTGTGAGGCCGGGCACTTCACCGCCAAATTCCGTGTAAAGGCTGGACACCAGAGCCGAAGGCTCCTTAGTCTCGGCCTGCTCCCGACCCCTGGAAGAGAGCCATGAAACCTTCGCAGGGGCATCCTGGCGTCCTCCAAGCTCGCTTGGCGGCCCTATGGCCAAGACACGACCCCGTTGAATTACGGCGACTCGATCAGCGAGCGCCTCCGCCTCCTCGAGATAGTGCGTCGTCAGCAACACGCTGGCCCCCTCCTTCGTCAGGTCTCGCACCAGCTCCCAAAAAGCCCGGCGTGCCTCGGGGTCAAAACCGGTGGTCGGTTCGTCAAGAAAGATCAGCTCAGGCTGTCCGACTATACCGAGAGCCACGTCGAGACGTCGGCGCTGGCCGCCTGAAAGCGACCTGATGGGCGCCTTGCGCTTGGCCGACAATCCAACTCGCTCTATCACCTCTTCCGGATCTGCCGGCTCAGGATAGAAGAGGGAAAAATGGCGCACACACTCGCCCACAGTTAGATCGGCGACATCTTCGTTCGTCTGCAAGACGATCCCGCGGCGAGCCCGCCACTCCACACCGGCACGTTGAGGGTCTTCACCGAGGACGCGAGCCTCCCCCGCGTCGCGTTTGCGGTAGCCTTCGAGGATCTCCACAGTTGTAGTCTTCCCTGCCCCATTCGGGCCAAGAAGGGCAAGCACTTCGCCGCGCGCCATCTCCAGGTCGAGTCCATCCACTGCCACCATCGGCCCATAGGCTTTGCGCAGTCCTTTGACCTCGATCACCAGCTCAGTTGCCACGGAACCAGCATAACTTGTTGAGCTGGCCCGTGACGAGCCCTCCCGGCAACATAGCGTGGGCCACCAACCTTTAGAGATACTTATTATCCAGGACAATCAAGTCCACTAATGAGGAAAATCGATTCATTAGCAAGGAAAACCCATCTATTGACATCTCTTACCTGGTCACCCGTGCTATCAACCGAAAACCCTCGCTATCGAGATCTGTCCGCAGGTCATGTGATGACACTCGTGCGCAGATGACAGTATCGGTCCATTGTGCGGCAGAAGCATCGCCTATGTCCACCAGGTTCAACTTCCGGCTCGGCCAGCTGGAACGCGCAGATTACCCTCTCGGTAGCAACGGTAGACAGAGCGCTTGTTTATGTCAACTCTGTGCGCCCATTCAGACAAGTTCACATCAAGAATGCTGGCACATACGTTCGCACAGCTGGATAACACAAGATGGCATTATCACGCAAACAGTTTACAGCCCCACCAATCAAGCGTTGACTTGCTCCAACCAAAGCGGAACTTCGCTAATACTTGTGAGAACTGCATCCGGAAGATACGAAGACGGGGTACGGTCCAACTCGTCAATGGTGGTAACCCCCGAGAGAAGCAGAGCTGTAGCCGCACCAAGCATTCGACCCAGTCTCACATCCTGGGCAGGTTGATCACCAATGACCGCTATCGACGACGACGCCAGCCCTAGGTGATCCCGGACCGCTGCAACCATTGTCGGAGAAGGCTTTCCGAGCACAATCGGCCGACGTCTGACTGTATAAGCGATGGCAACCGCTAGCGAGCCTGGACCAGGAATTATCCGGTCCTTCATCGGCTCACCCCGATCCAAATTGGTCACGTAAAATATTGCTCCCCTGCGCACCGCCTCCGCCGCTGCAGAAAGCCGCATCTGGTTGACATTGTAGTCGGTAGCGACGAGCACTACCTCGGCCCTCTCGCCTTGCTGATCGGTCAACACCTTCATGCCAGCCTTTTCCAGACGGTCCCGAAGCGAAGTGCTCCCGACAGCATAAACCTGCGAACCAGGATGCCTTTCTGCTATTGCGCTCACCGACACCGTTCCCGCCGATACGATCTCTCGCTCGGGTATATCCAGCCCGACCGACTTCAGCCGGTCGCTGATCTTTCGATCTGAGTGCTGGTTCTGCTGAGTACAGAACAGCAGCTGATAACCGAGACGGCGCAGAAGCTCCAAGGTCTCCGGCGCCCCATCCAAGACCCTCTCTTCAAGCACAAGCGTTCCATCAACATCAAATACGATCCCTTGGATGGCCACCCTTGCTCCTTTCACCTAATCTAAGGGAACCTGCGCAGTGGTCACTTGCCCATCAAGCCGCTTCGCTCTAAATGGACTGCCAGCCCCGACGCGCTTGGCAAAGCGAAAGAACGCTCAAGAACACCTCTTCTGAACACAGCCAGGAGTAAGTCTTGCCATCTGGGCAACCTCCAACGGTCTTTAGCCGCCTGGTCCTGTCGCAGTGGATAAATCAGGCTGTGCCGGCTATAAACCTCTCTCCGGCACAGCCGCTACAGACAATGAGCACCTGCCAACGCACCTGTTGGCCTTTACGGCCATGTTGATTTATTAGCTGTTGGGTGGCTTTGGCGCTTCTAGAGGCCACCTCCCCCACACCGCGTAATGCAGAATGATCACCGCGGCTATGTAGTTCAGTCCACAGACTCCAATCCAGAGTTCAACTGGAGCCTGGCTCCATGTGCCAGTCGCGTGCCCCAACGCCCGCAACCCAAAATAAAGTACACAGCTTACAATTACGGTCATGACAGCGGAACCAAATCTGTTACTGGCAGCATCTTCACGCTCGAAAGGCCAGGTCTCAAACAACATGCCCACGAGGAAGATCGATCCGATGATCGAGCCGCACGCTCCTACGATGACCGGATCTTGCCATTTGAATCCGTCTAGCAATACGAAGAAGGTAATCCACCCACCCCCGATAGTCGCCATATGCGAGGCGACCAGCCGCGCACCTTCGCTCTTGATCCCGGTAAAGGGCCATCCCCGAAACAATACGAAGAACGACATCTGATAGACAACTATGCAAAGCAACAACGCAGTGAAATCGATGGCATTCATCGGACCGATACCGTTGCGGATGCCCAAAGCTGTGCGCGCGGCGGCTGGGACCGAATTCCAGTTCGTTACCAAGAAATAGATCGCAGTGCCTACCACCCAACTAAACACAAACGCTGAGATGCCTGACGAAACTGTGCGCATGCGATGTAGTGGCCATTTATTGGAAACAAAGGTCAGCTGAAGCATCGTCACAAACACAGTCGCAGCGATAGGGATCGTAAACGGAAACGTCGTCAGCACCCCGTTGCTATTGAGCTTGGCAGCATTTGACGAAAAGATCCCCTGAACACTGAAATGCCCCACTATAAGCAAGCCGACTCCTGTCAAAATCACTCCTGCAGCAGCGATCATAACCGTGTTGCCCAACCCAGAAGCCGACCTGCCAAACCTGGCAAACGGCCAGCCACCCCACCAGATCGCGCTCACCACGAGGACTGGAAGCGCAAAGGTTGAAATGGGGCCCAGGACCACCAGGGATGTCTGGGGCGACCACACGGTACTCAAAAGTGCGAATACCACAGCCACGATCAAAAGTCCCAATACTCCGACTAGGGGCTGGCTACGTTGACCAGCCTCTTCGTGGAGTTCAGTAATGGCGACAGAGCCGTCTGACGTAAGGTTTTCCGCACTATCAGTTACACTCATCGAACTCTTCCTCTCTTATTGGACTTGAAAAGTCCCAGTCAGGATTGAGCACCTCCGCAATAAAACTTGCGGGACGGGTGCCCGAGTAAATGTCTGGCGGCCAAAGCAGATCGGACTGAAGTGGTGCCGTCCCCCTCAATCTGAACCACGCGCGATCGCCAATTGTTAAAGGTTTTCACACGCAATCTCGTCAGCTAGACGATCCTCATCGGCACGCTCATATTCCCCACCAAGCGGCTCATTATGGAAGAGTTGGCGGTGGATATCGGGACTGCTTGCTTGTTGCGCCAAATTGTTTCAGGTCGCGTCTGCAAGAGGTATATCTCTCTCTCACTCGACACTCCTGGTCCAAGCGCCCACTCGATGTCCTGCGCGGTTCCGAGCGCTCGTTCCACTTGTTTTCCGAGGGCGGCGATCCTGATGACCTCCTCTTCCTCAAGGCAGGGAGTCATCTGCTCCTCTGGTGGGATTTCCACCCGGCGCACCTCGCCAAACTCAGAGTCGAAGCGGTAGGCAATCCCCTTGGGTGAGATCATCCTGGATCGTATGTCCAAAGTCACCTTGTCTACAAAGTAACGATCCGGGGTCACCTCTCCACCTACCACTGAAAGGCCAAGACCGCAGGAGCCTTCAATCGAGATCTGCGAACGGTCTCCGGTTACTGGATCGATAGTTATCATCACTCCTGCCGCTTCTGCGGCAACCATCGACTGCACAACCACCCCCATGGCAGTCTCATTAGGACGGAGATTGAACTGCCGGAAGTAAGCGAGGGCCTGAGGCGTAAACAAGCTCGACCAGCAACGCAAGACGTTTCTTGCCACGGCCTCTGGGCCCTGGATCCACAGATACGTATCGTGCTCCCCAGCAAAAGACGCCTCGGCAGCATCTTCGCTCACCGAGCTAGACCTAACAGCCACCGGCAATGAACCCTGGCCGCCAAGCTGCTCGTAAGCCGAAGCCAATTCATCGAAGAGCGGAGCTTGAAGCTCCAGCTCCTCGAACAAGCTGCGGATCTCTTCGGATGCGTTGAGCTGGTCCTCCAGCGTGTCGGCACGCTGGAGGCTCGAGTGGATTGCACGTTCGAGTCCGGTGACTTCAACGAATTCGCGATATGCATGGGTGCTGACCGCAAAACCGGGGGGAACCGGTAGTTCCTGCCGGAGCAGTGAACCCAATCCCATCGCCTTTCCGCCCACCACCTCGGCAAAGTGAGAGTGGCAGTCTTTAAGTGGCAGAATATATTCCATCTTGTGCTCCTTTACTGCTCGCGCTTCGGCAGAATCGTCACAAGACCAGAGTTTCCGTCCACTCGAACCATATCACCTGTCTTTATGCGCCTAGTCCCAGTGCCTGTGCCAACCACAGCGGGAAGACCATACTCGCGGGAAACGATCGCCGCGTGACTCATCATGCCGCCGATATCAGAAACCGCAGCCTTCACCTTTGAGAACACCGGTCCCCACGATGGTGCGGTGATCGGACAGACCAGGATCTCACCCTGTTCGATCATCTTGATCTCTGCTGAACTGAGAACCACTCGAGCTCGACCCTCGACAACCCCTGGCGAGGCTGGAACGCCCTGGATCTCGTTTTCAGCGACTGCCTCCCCGAGCCCGAGCCAGGACCTGACGCGCTCGGTCGTGATTCCCCACAACATAACGGTGAAAGGCTCTGTGATCTCCTCTGGAACAGGCCCCAAAGCGGGGAGTGGCGTCCAGTCATGTAGTGCGTCGAAGATCCGCTTGCGTTCCGCAACCTTTTTCTTCCAGATCTTCTGTCCGCCGGAGGGGCCTCCTGATGCCCATGAAGCAACCATATCCGCGAACGCCTCTCCTACTTCCCAGCGATTCATGAAGAACATGTCCTCACGGTCATCCAGGAAGTTACCCTCCACAAGCCTGTCGCCAAACTCTCGGATCTTGTTCCACCAGACCGTGTGGTGCCAGTGCTCAACATAGAAGTTGTGATCCTCGATGTAGGGTGCAACCAGCCGAGCCAGGTTTATGTTCTCGTCGAATGCAGCCCTATCCTCTTCGGTGGGCAGCAGCTCTCGATATTCTGCGGTAAGCCGCTCACGCCGATCGAGGATCTCCTGCTTGGGGCGGCTCAGATTCTCGCCCTTTTCGAGCCTGTCGATGTATCCAGTCAGTGCGGTCCAGGGAACAGTGAGATCATCTATCCATGAACGGTGGTGGTGGTAGAAGCCGGCTCCATTCGAGAAGTAGAACCACGGATGCCATATTTCGTCCAGCGACGCGACCCACTTGTCTGCTGCCGGATCGTGGCGGAGATCTTCGAGAATATCCTCAGGCTTTCGTGGTGCCCTTAGCTTATCCGCAATGCCGAGATCAAGACCAAGCTGAGCCAACCTTTTCAACTCATCATCGGGCCTGAAGAAAAGCAGCTCT
>JAJYVK010000106.1 GCA_021792075.1 Actinomycetes bacterium
TCACTGGGCATAGCGTCATCGGCAAGCCAACGGTTCTGCATCCGTTCAAGGATTTTTCAGCGAGAGGTGTTTTCGACCCGGTAGGCTTCGGTCAGCGTCGCCGATATCCGCTTTTCCCCAACGCCAAGTAGAATTATTTGGAAATCTGTACAAGGGCGGCTCCCGAGTGGGTTTTTTCTGGATCCGCAGATGCGCATCTTGGATTTCCAGGTTTTATTGGGGAATGCGGAATATCTGGTCTTGGGACGAGAGTTGAACTTAGCGTCCTAAAGATAGATTGCGCGGTTGGCCTTCTGATGAAAGCGATCTCCATGCAGCGATTGGCGATAATTTCATACCATACTTCACCGTTGGTCCAACCCGGGACCGGCGATGGTGGAGGTATGAACGTATACGTTAGACAGCTTGCCAGCGCGCTTGCCCGTCTTGGCACCTCATGTGACGTCTATACCAGAGCCTACAGTTCGTCGCTTTCGGCATCGATCAATGTCGAGCCGGGTTTCGTTCTGCACCACATTCCTGCTGGACCACTGGGGAAAGTATCGAAATTGGAACTCTTGGACCATATCGATGAGTTCACTGAGAATGTACTGGAGAGGATTCGAATGAATCCAGAGCAGCGTCCGGACGTGCTCCACGCCAACTATTGGCTGTCGGGAATAGCCGGCCACACGCTGAAGCACACGCTCGAGGTACCTCTGGTCACGACGTTCCATACTCTCGAGAAGGTAAAGGCGAGGGACAGGGCGGTTCCTGACGACGAAATCTCAGAGGAGCTGCGTATCGAAGAGGAATCCAAGATCATCTACTGTTCCGACCAAGTCTTGGCTTCGTGCGAGGTCGAGGCGTTGGAGATTTCAAGTCTGTACAATCTTGACCGCTCGCGCATCTCCGTAGTCCCTTTGGGTGTCGACCACGCGTTTTTCAGTCCTGGGGATCGTGAGATGGCCAGGACGGCTGTAGGCTTGCCGACCAGCGGCAAGATGGTCCTCTTTGTCGGACGGATACAACCGCTCAAAGGCGCCGATATCGCCATAGAGTCGTTCATCAAGATTTCTGATCGTGTACCCGAAGCCTTTCTGGTATTGGTGGGTGGGCCGTCGGGGCCTTTCGGGGCTGATGAAATATCGAAGATCAAGAGGCTCGTTGCAAAGGAACGGCTTACCGAAAGGGTCTATTTCTTCGATCCGCAGCCTCACGAGGTACTCTCCAGCTTCTATCGGGCCGCCGATGTTGGAATCGTGCCTTCTCGAACCGAGTCGTTTGGGCTTGTAGCCCTGGAAGCCGCAGCATGTGGGGTACCTGTGGTCGCCTCCGATGTTGGCGGATTGAAAACTCTGGTGGTCCATGGGAGCAGCGGTTACCTGGTGACAAAGCGGACAGCTGAGGAATTCTCACGCTACTTGGTCAAGGTGCTCGAGGATGCTGCACTTACGGAGTCTCTAAAGATCGCTGCCAACTCTCTGTCCGCCAACTACCGGTGGCGCGATGCGGCGCTCCGATTTCAGTCGGTTCTGATGGAGCTGACCGCGGCAGAGCTCCTCGAATGTGGCTAACCCATCCTGGACCGTGAGATGCTCGAGTAGGCAGCAGATATTGAGCTTTAGGCGCCACTTTGGCGATAGATTGGGCCTCATGGAATTAATGGGAAAAATTTTCATGATTTTTCAAGATTTCTGTTGACGGAGGTCGCCGAGTTGGCGTAACTTTTCTGTGTTGGTTCTGGCACTTTTCTAGAATAATTTCGGGTCGGGGAAGCAGAAAACTCTAGAATGCCAGAGCCAATACCCCGTTTAATCCCTCCAATATGCTCCAAGGTGATGGCCGCCCGTCATTCGAGTACTATTTATGACGTGCTCGATCTAATGATAATTGGCGGTGGAAAAATGGGCCAGGCCTTGGCCCAAGGGATGCTCTCGGCAAAGGTGGTCAAGGCCGAGGCGCTAGGAATAGTCGAGGTTTCGGAGGCTCTCAGAGCCGATCTCACCCAGCGATTCCCGCGGTGCAGCGTTTCGGAACACCCGCTACCCGCTTCATCGACAATCATCGCGGTGAAACCGGGCGACATAGAGAGAGTGGCCGCCTCGCTGAAAAGCGAAAGCAAGCAGCGCGTGCTGTCGATAGCGGCTGGAGTGTCTACGGCAGCTCTTGAGGTGTGGCTTGGCGGAAGGCCTCTGGTGATTCGAGCGATGCCGAACACGCCTGCGATGCATGGGATTGGCATGACGGCGCTGTGCGGCGGCCGCTATGTCGGAGAGTCAGACATCGAGTGGGCCAAATCGCTTATGTCGGCGGTCGGAAAGGTTGCAGTCGTAAAGGAGTCGCAGATCGATGCCATTACGGCCGTATCCGGATCCGGACCAGCCTACGTGTTTCTTGTTGCAGAGGCAATGATCGAGGCAGCCGTCGCAGAGGGCTTGAGTTGGGAGCTAGCTAGTGAGCTGGTGACGCAAACTATCTATGGCGCGGGAGCGATGCTGGCCGACGGCTCTCAGTCACCGACCATATTGAGGCAGAACGTGACCTCACCTGGCGGCACCACTGCGGCTGCCTTGGCCGCCCTGGAGGAGTCGGCGCTCAGGGCTGCATTTGCAAAGGCAGTGACTCGCGCCAAGCAACGTTCGGCCGAGATCACCGCTGAGCTCTTTAAGCATTGATACACCTTGGTCGACGGCCCAATGTAAATGAAATGATTTCAAAGAATGCCGATAGCTCTGGCGGCGGCAGCGCTATCGTTCCGCATTCATTCACCAGGCAATGGTACATTCCTGAAGGCGAGATAGTACGCGATCGTGTTGGCGGCCATGAAGAAAGCTGCTCCAACCACGGGAATGTCGACAAAGACATTCATGAGAGCTCCGGCTATCACAGGACTGATGCTCGAAGTCGCCTGTGCCGGAAGAGAGCTGAAGGCGGCAACTGCTCCGCGGCGTCTCTCGTCGGCCACTCCCATGGTGTATGCCTGACGGGCCGGCATGCCAAGGTTGCTGCATACGGTTCGTAGTCCCAGAAGCACTGCTGCGACTATGAAGGTAGGAGCCAGCACCATCGAGAGGAGCAGTAGCACCGCGGCAGACCGGGTTCCCACTACGGTGCGAACTGCACCCAGCCGATTTGTGATTCTGTGCGCACCAAGATACGGCAGAGCACCCACAAGGTTGATGATGCTATAGAGGGCGCCTATCTCAGCTGTGCCCACACCGAAACGGACGTGGAACCAGTAGATGAGGAGCGGTCCCAGGAATCCGAATCCGAATCCGTTGAGCGCGTTTGTGAGCCCGAGCCTGCCGAGGAGCTGCCTTGTGGTGACGCCGCTTGCTCTGGCTGGTCCCGAAGCGTCTTCGCCGGAGCCGGTTTCTGCGAAATCTGAAGGTTGGGATGGGGCCACAGAATTGAGACCCTTGGCAGCTCGCCCTTTTTCTTCGCGTTCGGGTCTTTTCTCACGAAGCGGCAAACAGAACAGCGAAACGGCAACCGATGCTGCAGCCCCAATGAGGAACATCAGACGATATGAATCTTCTATCGAGATTCCAAGATGGTGGAACAGATCGAGAGAGCTCGCTGCAAAGGATCCGGCCGCCGCGGTCAGGACGCCGATGAATCCGAGTCGCCCATAAGCTCTGGTGCGCTCGTTTGGCGGCACCGAAGTCGCGATCATTGGCTGTTCGGCGGGGAAGAAGGGGCCGTAGACGCCGCCACTTCCAGCGCCGCCACCTCTGCCGATTCCACCAAGGCCGTACGCAAGTACGACGACCGCTGCAGTCGCCGAGAATGAGAGTGCCAGTGCTCCGGCTGCACCGAGTATTCCAAGCGCGATCAGTACCGGCCGCCGGCCTACTCTATCTCCTACCACCCCCACTGCGGCGACGAGGATTCCGCCGAGGACGCTCCCCAAGGTAAGCACGACTCCGATGACCGTCGAAGAGTGGTAGTTGTAGGCGAGGTATAGCGGGAAGATGACCGTAAGGAAGGCGGTGGTGAAGCTCCGAACCGCCCGTCCGGCATAGAGCCAGGGTAGATTTTCCCGATTTGCGGCCTGGGTGGGATTTGATTCAATTGAACGTGAAACGATGCTTTTATCGGCGGACTTTTGAGGGTTGTCTTCTCTTTGACGCCGGGGCAATCGGATCCTTTAACTTGTCGCGTAATCTGAGATCAATGGCCTGTGCTGGTTGTTCATACCGTTCGCCCCACTCACCGATCTCTGCAATCTGATTCGGTCAGACGGCAAAGAACAGATGTTGTTGGTAGGCCAGCGACCATCTTATCTCTCGGGTGAATCACCTGGGTGAGGATTGCCATTTCGGCGAGCCAATTTAATGCAGCTTGAAACCGCCTCGGCTGGCTGAGCCAGTCCGGCGAATGGAACTTTGAGAAATGCAGGCCGCGCGAAACCCGCCCGCCTTCTCTGACGGAATAAACGGCTGCGAAATAGTTAGGATTGGATACAAATCATTTCGACAGGCGGATATGGACGGCGGAGCTTACTTAGTTTCTTTGAATATTGCTCACATGGATCTCCTCGTCGTTGGCGGGGGTGAGGTCGCCACGCGTAAGGTGAAGGGGCTACCCGAGCAGCCTGCCAGCCTTACAGTGGTCGCGCCTGAAGTCAGTGACGGGCTGGTCGAGTTTCTAAGCACGAACGGATCTTCCAGCCGTATTTTGCGGCGTGGCTTTGAGGCTTCTGATTTGAGCGGCTGCGACCTCGTCTTTGCTGCAACTTCTGATCCTCCGACAAATTCAGAGATATCGAGACTCGCTCACCGACTAGGAATACTGGTGAACAACGTTTCGGATTCGAGCGAGAGTAGTTTTGCTAACGTTGCCACGGTGAACAGACGTACGTTGACCATAGGTGTATCCTCCAAGTCAAAGGCTCCTGGATTTTCCAAGGCGATTAGTAGACTTATAGAGGATATGTTGCCAGCTGATATAGACAGAGTGCTGGTTCTAGCAGCAGAGGTAAGGTTAAAGGCTTTGAGTTCTGGTCGTTCTGCCGGCTCTTTGGACTGGAAGAAGGTTCTGGATTCCAGGGTTTTCGAATTTATCCGTTCGGGTGACTTGGCCCGAGCGGAGGAAAGTCTGGAGCAATGCCTCTCGTAGCGATCGGAATCGATAGGAAGAGTTCGCGCGGCAACGACTTTGGCCGCTACTACATCTCGGACGATGAGATGCTGGACAAGTTGAAGGCCTTCTCGTCGGCGGAGGGTGTGGAAGAGGCGGTCTTACTCAGCACCTGCGCCAGAACAGAGGTATTCGCAGAGATCACCAAGTTCCACGGCGGCATAGAGGAGATGTGGACAAACTTAGCTGACACTCTCGGAACCGACCGTGAAGAGCTTACTTCGGTCGCAAGCGTCTATTACGAGCGCGGTGCAGTTGCGCATCTGCTCCGCGTGGCGTCGGGTCTCGAGTCCGAACTGATAGGTGAGACCGAGATCCTCGGGCAGGTTCGACGAGCTTTTGTCCGTTCCCACGACGCCGGATTCTGTGGCCCTGGGCTTTACGGGCTCTTCAGAAAGGCGCTTGAAGTAGGCAAGAAGGCTAGGAGCGAGACTGGCATCGCAAGGGGGATCACCTCATCAGCTCACGCTGCGGCTGAACTCTTTTCCGAGACTTGCGGCCTCGAGGGGGACGGTACTGTGATGGTGGTGGGCGTAGGAGAAGTCGGTTCGAAGCTTGCAGAGGCGTTGGCTCAGGGTGGATACAAGGTTTATGTGACCTCAAGAACCTTCGAGAAGGCTGTGAATCTCGCAGTCAATATCAATGCCACAGCCGTACCTATGCAGGATTTCAAGCTTTATCTGCCCGAGCTCAATGGGATGTTCTTTGCCACCTCAACTAGGAAGCACCTGCTCGACATAGATGATGCCAAGCGCTTTGACCAGTGTAGAACCCCCGGAACGTTCATTGCAGATATGGGAGTCCCGAGAAACGTCGATCCACACCTTGATTCGGTCGACTGGTTGACGGTCTACGATCTCGATGGGGTGAACGCCTTCATAAAGAACGCGATCGAATCACGCCAGCAAGAAGTTGGTCAGGTCGAAGCGATAATCGAAGTCGAGACCAGCAAGTTCGTGGATCTCAAGAACTCCGCTGCCTGTGCCCCGACGCTTCGTTCGTTATATGGACTCGCCGAGGA
>JAJYVK010000107.1 GCA_021792075.1 Actinomycetes bacterium
CCCCTTTGTTGCTGGGTTTGGACTGTTCTGTAAACGACCATTCTACCAGCTCAGAGGGCACTATTTCTTTGTAAGCCAGCCTTTGTGCGAGTGATTTTCGGTGTTTCTAGGTTAAGTGGCAACTATGTCAAGCCAATCTACTTCTCGACTCCCACAAGAGTGCTGCATGCCCTTGGTTCGATGCTGTCAAAAGGTGAGCTCTTGCCAGCCATGTGGCAAACAGCCGTCATCGTGATACTTGGTTTTGGTGCATCAGCAATTGTCGGTATTGCGGCTGGCTTGGCGCTTGGACGGTCAATCAAGCTGCGCACCGCAATCTCGCCGCTGATCAGTATGGCAATTGCGGCGCCTTTCGTCGCCTTGCTCCCGCTGATGGAAATATGGTTCGGCCTTGGTCTTCTAGCCCGGGTCGCATTCACATTCATTCTCTGCATTTGGCTGGTCGTAATAAATACCTATATAGGCGTCGCGTCGCTTTCGGCGTCCTACAGTGAACTTGCCGAGTCAATGAGCTTGAGCAAGCGAGAGAGCATACGGTACATTATCCTTCCCGGAGCGGCACCGTATATTTTTGCAGGCCTGCGGATTTCCGCAGCTCAAGCCATTGTAGGTGCGGTTCTGGCCGGCCAAGAAGTCGGAGCCAGCGGCTTGGGGGGACTGGCGGGCAACTACGGATCGTTTTTCCAGACTTCGCATCTGATAGTTACCATTGTCGCCTCCACGATCTTGGCATTCATACTTTTTGGCCTCTTGCGTTTCTACCAGTCACTGCGCAGCCCCTGGATTCACGCTACTGGCCAAGGGTAATTGAATTCCGCAGACGGCAGGATTCCCAACTACAAGGAGAACAATCGAAGTGACCCAAACCGATGACCGATCTCTGCTGGAAGTCAGAGGTGTGAGCAAGTACTTTTCTGACGCGCGTCACAACCGCAAACTTGTACTTGATGATGTATCCCTGAAGGTACATAAGGGCGAGTTCGTCAGCATTCTCGGCAAAAGCGGTTGCGGAAAGACGACACTGTTGAGAATAATTGATGGCCTCATTGAATGGGATGATGGGGATGTTCTGCTTGAGGATCAGCCGGTTGGAAAGGCTCAGCGGCAGCGCATGGCGTTTGTATTCCAGGATTCTAACCTGCTCCCCTGGCGATCCGTGAAAAGAAATGTTGAACTCAATCTCGAATCGCTCAAAGAGCTTTCTCCCCAGGAGCGTTCCGATCGCGCCATTGAGGCGCTTCGGATGGTTGGCCTTGAAGACGCAGCCGATCATGCTCCATACCAACTCTCAGGAGGAATGCAGCAGCGGGTGGGAGTTGCTCGAGCCTTGGCGCGTCAACCTGCCGTGTTCCTGATGGATGAGCCCTTTGGCCACCTGGACAACTTTACCCGTGAAAGACTCCAGCAGGAAATTGGAGCCCTGATCGAGCGCTTGAACGCGACAGTCGTCTTTGTCACGCATGACATCGATGAAGCTATTTTGCTCTCCGACAGGATCGTGCTGATGGAATCAGATCCGGGCCGCGTATCAAAGGTATTCGAGGTTGACCTTCCCCGCCCTAGATGGCGCTATAACGTTAGAGCTCATCCAGAAGCAATGCGACTTCGCGAAGAGATAGTAACAGACCTGCATCTGAAGATCGCTGACTGGGTACAGCCGGAGGGGGCGATGCTCAATGGCAGTGAATCTTGAAGAGGGATTCAGTGGCTCGGCCGAACTTCTGACAAATGAGAGCGCCTCGTCAGCTTCTCGCCTTCGCATGTCGCGAAAATACTCTGGCACTCTATACCTTCTTGTATCTCTCCTCGTGTTGTGGCAGATAATTGGCTCTTTCCTTGATCCGATCTATATTTCAAGTCCGACCCTTGTGGCAAGCAATCTTTGGGAAATGCTCTTCGGCAAGACCCAGATATGGCACGACATAGCTGTCTCGGCCTCTGAGATGTATATCGGCCTGGCAATCGCCCTCGTGATCGGCTCTGTTTTTGGATTGGCAATCGGCAGATCGCGCGTAATTCGTGGCATTACCGCCCCTTACGTGGTCTTTCTCAATGCCACTCCCCTGGTGATTACGTTGCCGTTATTGGCAATTTGGCTCGGTGTGGACGAGAAGGCCAGAATCGTATTCATAGTGCTGCTCGCCACCTGGCCAATTCTTCTAAACGTTGCCGCAGGATGCCGTAACGTCAGCGGGCGATTCACAGAGCTGGGAAATTCGGCAGGACTTAGCAGGGCTGACGTGATCCGGAAGATCATAATCCCAGGGGTACTTCCATATTTCCTTACAGGGGCCCGTATTTCAGCAGGCCTAGTCGTCATTGGCATGGTCGTCTCCGAGATGGAGGTCAGTCTGGTGGGACTTGGCTATCTTCTTGCTTCGTATGCCTCTGGATTTCAGACCTCAAAGCTACTCGCGGTCTTCGTCATCTCAACCATCTTCGGTCTGATCAATGTCGGCATACTTTCTTTGGCGACTCGGCTTTGGGCACCATGGGCTGTACTCGAGCGAAAGGAACGCTAATACGTCTCAATCGTCCATCTGAGCTACATCATCACTTCAACTACAGGGAAGTTCTTCGCTACCGGTCATCGGTTGCGGATACTCAATCGGCAAATCAAAAAGGAGTATTTTTGTGAGACCAGCTATGAAGGTCATCGGGTCGCTGCTCGGAGCAGGACTGATCATGACCGCGTGTGGCAGTTCCAGTTCTAACGCAAGTGCCACTGCCACAACTGCGGCCCAAGCTAACAGCAACAGCGGAAGTAGCAACAATTACGGCCTGAAACTCAACGCGGACGGTACTCCGAATCTCAAGGGAGTCACCCTTCACCTCGGCATATCCGGCGGAAACCCTGTTCCGGGAGACACGACAAACTTTATCCTTTCCCGAATGCTGAAGAGCTGGGGAGCTAACGTAACCTACACAATCGGCGGCGGCCCAAGTATGCAGCTTGCAGTGGTCAGTGGACAGCTGGATGCCGCAGACGGACAATTTTCCAGCTCGCTTGATGCGGGCCTACAGATCATTGCACCAGCTATGACACACGTCGATGACGTGCTCGTATCGAGTAAGTACACCTCGGTCAGCCAGCTAAAAGGCACAACAGTTGCCACCTCATCCAACCTCGATCCAGGAAACTACCTGGGCGGTGTGCTCTCAAAGGCCCAAGGTTGGGGTGCGAGTGGCATAAAGATGACCTTCACTGGCGCAGATTCCAGCACGGTTGACCAGCTCATATCTGGCAAATTGACCACGGCCTTCGTAGCCGCCGAAGACCTTGTCACCCTAAAGGCTCACGGCACATTCAACGTGTTGAAGACCGCTGCCCAAATTTCCCCGGACTATGCAGACAGCTTCAACGCCGCCCTCCCATCTTGGGTAGCGTCGCACCAATCAGATGTTTTGGCCATCGATCTAGCATGGTGGGCAGCCGCTAGAGTTTTCGACACCAATAAAACTGCTTGGGACAACTACGCCGAACAGTATACGAACAACGCAGCGACGCCTGCAGCTGTCACGGCGCAACGTCAAGCCCTTGAGCAGTTCAATCCATGGCCCAACACTCCGGCCGACGCCAGCACAATTCTATCCAACCAGGTGATCCAGACCAACTACGCTGCAAACCTGGCAGCAGGACAGATGAAGGGCGCGGGCCTGAACAGATCGGCCTCTTCGATGGCGGATTTGGGACCTTGGCAGTTGTCAGCAAAGATTGCAGCAAAGTACCCGAGCATTTACTAGTAACCGGAGCGAGAGCGATCTCGCTCGAGTCACCACTTTTGAATGAACCAGTGTGGCAGCAACTCGCATGAGTTGCTGCCACATACATGAAGAGGCCTATATGGAAAGGTTGCCTAGCTCGGCCCACAGGACGAAAGCCTCCGGGCGCAGCAAGCTTTCACCCAGCAAACGTTCACCAGAGGCAACAGAACGCCATCTAGCTAACGCGAGCAACCTACCAACGATCCGCGCGATGAAACTGCCAATGCCAATACCGATATGATAGCGCGCCCGCGTCTCTAATTTGCCTAGAGCCCCTCTGTTAGCCCAGTCTTAAATATTGAGCCAAGTTTTATGCAGCTTTACGCAGTCGCGCCAACGCAAGATAGTCGTCAATGTGAGTGTCGATAACCTTGAATGCGTCTCGTAAGGGGACGGATGCAGGGGCGAGATGCGCCGAGAGTAAGGGCGGTAGAACGCGTTGTCCTAGCTTGGTGTAAGTGACTGCAAAACGTATGCCGTCTGGGGTGAGGCTGTATGTGTTGGAGTGTTCGATGCGCAATACAAGGCCCTTGAGACGGAGCTTGCGCAGGTCATAGGTCATCTGTGAAGTGGTGTAGGGAGCGTCTAAGAGCTGAGACACCAAGGCACGGAGGCTCTTGTTGGTGAAGCCGACAACGCTGTTGAGCGCTACACAGAGCGCGCCAGCCAGGGCCATGACGCGTATATCCCCGAAGCGTATCGCTCCGGTTCGTCTACCCTCCTCAAGCGAGGGTTGTGAGATCCGCTCCCATAGGACGGTCTCGATGGCACAGCCCTGGCCGGCACGTTGGACGTCGAGCAGGCGGCGGTTGGCAGCCTTGGCCTTATTCACAAGCTCGGCGAGATTACAAAGGCGGCGCTGGACACCAAAGTCGGTAGGGCTGTTTACCACCGTCTCGATGCGAAGTGCACGGCCTTCCTTGAGATACTCTTTGATGCGTGAGTGCTTGTAGAACACATTTGTGGTGACATCGGTTCCCCGAGTGACAACCTTGGTCGCGAATTCGCTCTGTGTGGTTTTGCGGATCTGGCGGGAGAAGATCAGCTTGACTTCATCCGGACGGCCGATATCCAAATTGTCTGCGACAGTGGCCTCGAAGAAGGCCCGGGCTCTGCGAGGCGCATCAAAGACTATGGTTCGTGAGACCTCGATCTGGCGCATGGAAAGTTCCCACCAGAAACCGGCCATCCGGTCAGAGGCACCAAGCGGAGTTGGAATGACCTGCATCCAGCGCTCGAAGAACAGTTGAATCTGATTTGCCCCAAGACGGTCACAGATGACCTGGAGTCGTGTGGGGTCCTCGCAAGATGCGAATCCATTGGCCAGTTCATTGAAAGCCAGTCCGGCTTTGACGGCTTGACGCTTGGCCCACTCATGTCCATTGACCCAGACCTTGGCCGGGTAGGGGAAGTACGAGCAGATCTTGATGAAACTAGAACCGAAGTCGGCATCTACGACATAGAAGTAGTAGACCGTCACCCGCCGGTCAGCCTTAGCAAAGTTGAATGACGGTGCTCCTCCTGATGAGTCCTTCTTGGTCGCACTGAACACAGATTGAAACTCCTGGGCTACACCAATCGCTGCAACCCCGGGCTTAGTTGTGTTCTTTAGGTATGGCTCCATGATGTCGATCTGGCGCTCACCCTTTTTGAAACGCACTATGGGGATGTTGTTTGTTTTAGCAAAGCTAGTAACGGCCTCTCTGAAGCGATTACCCATCTTTTCCATTACCGCAGGAGATGGCAGCGGCATCTTCAAGTGTTCACGCATGAAATACACAACCTGGCCCGAGACCTGAAGCTTCGGTACGTAAGCGTTCAGATAGACCCGGTCGAGACACTCCAGATCCAACATCACGTGCCCGTCGAGCAGATCGTTGACGTTTACGACAGAGGCCATGTGCACCACCCCGAAGAAGACTCAGACCCAACGTCGGGTACAATACCATCAATTGTAGGTCACTCACCGATACGCTGCTCTCGGCGGTCCGAGGCTTGCCTCACTGGGAGGCTGCTAAGCAATCCTCCCTCCGGGATTGGCACCATGCATTTATGTTTCCAGTTGGTTGTCCTTGTGAAATTTCTCTGCCGACAAGCCAGCTGAGGATCTTGTTGACAGAGTTTTAACCGGCTGTTTCGGTAACTATGCATGAAGTTTTGGCATCGTGGCCTGGTTCACGTGGCAACTTGCCAGCCTTTGTCGGTGTATGTGAGGTTGTTCCTGATAAGTACCTTCAAATTCCAAACTGCAGCAACCAGGGAGTAGTAGATGTCGTTTTTCGCGGTACCTCTGTAGCGGATCTTC
>JAJYVK010000108.1 GCA_021792075.1 Actinomycetes bacterium
CTCCAAGAGATCGAAAAGAATTTCTATGAGAATGATCCAGAGTTCGCGTCCCGCGTAAGGTCGGAGACCGTGTATCGACATGCCGGAAGGAACATCAAGTGGGCTTTGCTCGGCTTTGTTGCTGGTTTAGCAATGCTTATTCTGACCTTTACGAGTTCGGTTGTCTTGGGAAGCATCGGGTTTTTGGTGATGCTAGGTTCATCTGTAGTTTTCGAGCAGAATCTCCGTCGAATGGGCAAGGCGGGTTGGAATGATATCTCGTCCTCGGTTCAGGGCAAGGGCATACGTTCCCAGTTCGGGCACATTTCCTCAAAGTTTGGGAAGCGCTTTGGCCAGAAGGGCTAAGTAACGGGGCCGATGCCGACTGTTATAGTTGGTGCATGGAGCATTTCTTAGCGCTTGATATAGGTGGTACAAAATTTGGCGGTGGCGTCGTTTCCGAAAGGGGCGACGTCATTTCTTATGTGGCAGCCCCGACTCCCAAGGGCGGATCAGGATCTGATCTTTGGGAGCTTGCCAAGAGAGTTCTTCACGAAGCCATGGATAGTTCAGATGTAGCTTCTGTTTCCGCTGTAGGAATTGGCAGTGGAGGTCCTATGGATCTTGAGAAGGGTCTCGTCTCTCCGTTGAATATTCCTGGATGGAGAGACTTTCCACTTCGCTCCTCGGTGGAGGAAGAGTTCGGAGTAAGTGTATATCTGGACAATGATGGAAAGGCCTTGACTCTGGGCGAGGGGCTCTTCGGCAGAGCTAAAGGTCGGAGAGACTTCGTCGCCATGGTGGTTTCGACTGGCATAGGCGGAGGGATCATCCTCGACGGCAGGCTTTTGAATGGAAGGTTGGGCAATGCCGGCCATATCGGTCATGTCAATGTCGAAGAGAACGGCAATCTTTGTGGTTGCGGGGCCATTGGTTGCCTGGAGGCCCATGCATCAGGTACTGCGATAGTGAAGTACTACGGAATGGATCCGCGCCAGGCAACCGAACAGGTGAAGATTCGCTGTGGTGAGTATGTCGGTCGCGGCGTCGCCTCCGTAGCATCGCTTTTGGATCTTGATCTGATTGTGGTCGGCGGATCCGTCGCATTAGGATTTGGCGACGTATTTTTCAACGCAGCCCAAAAGGAGCTCTCCGCCCGGGCCAGGTTGAGCTTCTCGAGCCAAGCAAAGATCGTCCCAGTTGGGCTTGGCGAGCACGGTCCGATCATAGGGGCAGCTACAGTTGCCATTTCTCGCGAGCGCGGACTATTTTGAGTTATCGATGTGTGTGGCAGCAGAAATTGCGTTGAAGGATTATAAATGGACATCAGCTATCCGCAGGAGGCCGAAGCTTTTCGGCAGAGGGTCCGTGAGTTTCTGAAGGTGAATTTGCCGCCCGATTGGGTTGGCACTGGGGCACTCGAGAAGAGCCAGGTCATGGAGTTCACCAACAGTTGGAGAAGGACACTTTTCGAGAACAACTTGTTGGCTCTCTCTTGGCCCAAGGAGTATGGCGGAGCGGGACTTTCTCCTTTGGAGCAGGTCGTCCTATCAGAGGAGTTTGCCAAGGCTGGGGTTCCTTTTGGGGGTACGAACGATCAGTTTGGTATACAGATGATCGGTAATACTCTGATTGAATGGGGGACCGACGAGCAAAAGAGACGCTTTCTGCCACGAATCCTTTCGGGCGAGGACAGATGGTGCCAGGGCTATTCAGAACCAAATGCAGGCTCTGACTTGGCCAACGTCGGGACAAAGGCTGAATTGGACGGCGACCTTTGGGTGATCAACGGCCAGAAGATCTGGACTTCGGCAGGACATCTTGCTAATTGGATTTTCATACTTGCTCGCACCGACGCACACGCCGAAAAGCATAAAGGGATCTCGTTTCTTTTAGTCCCGATGGATCAACCCGGGATTGAAGTCAGGCCGATTCGGATGATGTCCGGCGAATCCGAGTTCAATGAGGTGTTCTTCACCGATGCTACGACCGAGCGCAAAAACATCGTCGGACAGCCCGGTGACGGCTGGGCTGTTGCGATGACTCTTCTCGGCTACGAGAGGGGGGAGGCCGCAGCTACGCTTCCCATACGATTTCGCATCGAGTTTGACCGTCTGCTGAATCTTGCCAAGGAGACCGGAGCAAGTGAGGACTTCTTGATCAGGCAGCGTCTTGCCTGGTGCTACGGAAAAGTTGAGATCATGAGATATCTTGGATTGCGGACGCTCACGGGTTTTTTGAATGGAAAGAGACCTGGGCCGGAGAGTTCGATTTCGAAGCTCTACTGGTCTGAGTACCATAAAGTCGTAACTGAGCTCGCAGTTGATATTCTTGGCGCGAGGGCTCTGCTGCCAACAGGGAGAGCCCCTTCCACCTCCTTTCGGACAGACGATCCGGGAGCACCGAACTCTTCGATGAGCTGGGTGATGACGTTCCTAAATTCGAGGGCTGGTACCATATATGCTGGGACCTCTCAGATTCAACGGAATATTTTAGCTGAGATGGTGCTAGGTCTTCCGAAAGAGCCTCGCGCGGTTTCTGCCTAAGCTTCAGCCTCCGGCTCAGAGCTTGCCGGGATTTATCTTGGAGTAGATCAACCCGAAGAGTGGGCTTGTCTGGAGCCGGGCGTTTTAGCTCCCAAAGCGCCGCTGCAAGGGGATTGGACAACGGAGTTGTCGCGCTTGGGAGCTAGATTGAAACGGTGAGCATCCAAGAGAGGCCTCGCAAAACACTATACAAAGAAGGCAGCTGCACGAGTGGCAGGCTGGCCTTCTCCTTCCTTCAGTGCGAAGACAGGGCCACGGCAGATGGAATCATGGCACGTGACACCTTTGCCACGGTACTTTTGGCCTTAGGATGCAAGGGGGCAACGGCCGCCGAAAGCGACCTGACGAAGCGTCAACCTTTAAAAGTGGCTGCGTGATGAGAGCTTTTTCAACCTGGAAAACCTCTTTCACGAACAAGGAGAGGAAGCGAAAGCAAGCAAGGGTGATTCGATGAAGACCAATCTCAGGATGACGTTGTGGCTCCTTCGGTCTGCTCTGTCGCTCCTACCACACAGCGATCTTTGGGTGATCGGTTTTATCGAATTCAAGCGCTTTGCACGGACACGATGGTGGTCGAAAGCCCCCTTTTTGCCCCTGCCCGGCGCAGAGTACTGGGAGTTCCGGATGGAGTCTATCTACGGTGATCCAAAGGCAATGCCTTCGAGTAGGGATCTCATCGAATTTCTTCAGTGGTGTCTGGAAATTCGATGACTTTGAGGTAAACTCGTTTTCAGTATGGCAATCGATCATCTGAAAGGTGACGGAGAAAGACGGACAAGTTTGGGTATGGGACTTGTGCATTCTGACGATTGTCGTACGTCTGACCACTTTGGAACTTACTGTTCGGGTGTCCGGGCTGCTGGGATCCGGCTGGGGCACGTGAGGTAATTGGTGTCTAGAGCTCTCGTGCTGAACGTAAGCTACGAAGCTCTTGGTGTCGTCTCTAGTCGTCGAGCGTTGGGACTCGTGCTTTCCGGCAAAGCTCTCTCGCTGCACGATAGCAAGGATATTTTTCACTCCACACAGGCGAAGTTCAACGTGCCTTCGGTTGTGCGCCTGAATTATTTCGTCAGGGTTCCTTATCCTACGCGAGTCGCCCTCAACAAGAGATCGGTGTTTGCTCGGGACAACTACATCTGCCAGTACTGTGGTGCTCCGGCAGAGAATATAGATCACGTGATCCCGCGTTCCAAAGGCGGCGAGCACTGCTGGGAAAATGTAGTCGCTTCATGCAAGACCTGCAACTCGAAAAAAGAGGACCGGCTCCTCTCGGAGACCAACTTTGTCCTGCGGAGACTTCCGATGGCTCCAAAAGGGAAGGCCTGGATCCATCTGCTTGGGGCCGTGAACGAAGACTGGGTTCCATATGTAGGCTCGAGCCCGATGTCCGCGTAGCTCAAACTTTCCGCTATGAAACTAACCGGAGCATGATCTCTGGAGGTCTAATTAGTCTGGCTATGTGAGGTCTTGGCGCATACTGAATGAGGCTGGTTTGGCGTCAGAAGTTCACGCCGATCCGATGCTGTATGCGGATAAGCCGACTGCGAGGATTGTCGACGTTACCCGCAGTGCTCTAGTGCTTGGATCGAGCCAGCACTTTGATTTGGCAAATATACCGGCGCTTGAAAGCCTTGATGCCGAACTTGTCGTGCGCAGATCGGGTGGAGGTGCGGTCTTCCTTTCGCCAATGGGACAGCTCTGGGTTGATATCGCAATACCCAGGTCGGACCCTCTCTTTGTAGAAGACGTCGGCAAATCCTTCTTCGTAATTGGGGAGATCTTTCTTAAGTTGTTGTCGAGACTGGGTTGCAATGATTTGAAGATGCATACGGGAAAGATGATCGGAGGTGATCTGGCCCGCGCCGTCTGCTTTGCAGGCTTGGGACCAGGTGAGATCACATTCGAGGGAGCGAAGGTCGTGGGGATCTCTCAGCGCCGCACTGCTCAGGGAGCCGTATTTCAGTGCGCCGTCTATCTTACCTATCCATTCGATCAGCTCAACCAGCTGCTCAATGGCATGAATATCGAATTTCCCGGTCGTGGCTATGCGCTTGGAGTTTCAGAGATTCTCGATGAATTTGCCGATCTCAATCCAGAACTTGCATTGTCGCAGCTTCGATGCTCTCTCGTTGAATCTCTCGACGATATCTCTTGAACTTCGCCCCAAGGCGGCGGCGCAGCTTGGATTGGTTCCATTTCCCAGCCCCCGTTTCTTTTGGAATTTGTAATTTCTGCACGTCCTGAGGCAATTTTGTCCGGGAAATGGTTGCTAAGTGGGATGAAGTGGGTTAAAGTGGGTCGAAGTGGTGATTTAGGGATTTTTGAGGGCAATTTTGTCGATGTTTCAGACGCAGCAGATGCAGGCAAAATTCTTTGGTGCATACGAGCACTCTCTTGATGTCAAGGGACGCCTTACTCTGCCCGTGAAGTTCAGGGCTCTCTTTAAAGAGAAGTGCTTCGTCACCCGATCGCAGTACGATGACCCCTGCCTCGTCATCTGGACTCAAGACGACTTCTACTCTTTTGCGAATTCCCTTCAAAACCAGGATCTATCTGATTCATCTCTCCGCTGGAACATGAGGGTTTGGGCCTCCGAAGCCTTCGATGTCGAGATCGACAAGGCAGGAAGGCTTGCGCTTCCACAGGCGCTGAGAGGATTTGCAGGGCTTGAGCGAGAGGTCCTTGTCCATGGTGCGATCGGCATTATTGAACTCTGGAACCCTGAAAACTGGTCAAGCCTACAGACAAGGGCCGAAAGATGATCGCGTTCGCTCATAAGCCGGTCATGTTCGAGGAGGTAATGGAGGTCTTTGCACCTCTTGAGAGCGGGGTTTTTGTCGATGGCACGCTCGGTGCGGGCGGCCACAGCGAAGGGTTGTTGACTCGAGGCGAACATCGATCTGTTCTGGGGCTTGATCGGGATCCTAGCGCGGTTGCAGCTGCCGGAGTCCGTCTGGCAAGCTTCTCGCGGAGATTCATCCCAATGCAACGCGAGTTCGACCAGCTCGATGAGGCTCTAGAGGATGCCTGTGATGCCAACGCTTCGTTTTGCGGTGCTCCGAGTGCTGTCCTTTTAGATCTGGGTGTATCGTCCCCGCAGTTGGAAACGGCCGCGCGAGGTTTTTCATATCGATTGGAAGGCCCGTTGGACATGAGGATGGACCCCACCAAGGGCCAGAGTGCGAGCGAATATCTTGAAGACGTCTCATTAGACGATCTTGCAAAGTTGCTGCGTGAAAACGGTGAGACACGTTTTGCCAAGCGTATCGCCAAGTCGATACTCGCGGGAAGACCTTACCGGTCGACCCTGCAACTCGCGGAGGTTGTCAAGCTATCGATTCCTGCGGCCGCCCGAAGATCCGGTGGGCATCCTGCAACGCGTGTTTTCCAGGCCCTGCGTATAAAGGTCAACAATGAGCTCGAGAAATTGCAGGAAGGTTTGGAGAAGGCGTTCAGGCTATTAGCTCCTGGAGGGCGGATTGCTGTGCTTTCTTACCATTCCGGAGAAGACTCGAT
>JAJYVK010000109.1 GCA_021792075.1 Actinomycetes bacterium
CGTGATGGAACTTGTTTCTGTAGGCATAGTCGGATCTGGGATCATGGGCTCGGGAATTGCGGAGACCACAGTTCAATCAGGTCACGAGGTCATCCTCCTATCGCGAACCCCCGATAGCGCACAGACCATGGCAAGAGCTATCAAAACCTCCCTCGACCGAAGGGTTGAACGCAGAAAGATCACCTCTGCACAAGCAGATGACGCTCTCCGCAAGCTCACCGTAACGAACGAGATCTCTGATCTGCGAGGCTGTGATCTCGTGATCGAAACCGTCATAGAGGATCTTGCGGTGAAGCGTAGGGTGATGAAAGACCTTGATATCGTGTGCAAGCCAACGACCATCATCGCCTCCAACACCTCCACATTCCCTGTGGTGGAACTGGCCGCCGCCACCGCCAGACCCGATAAGGTCTGCGGGATTCACTTTTTCAACCCTGCTCCGGTGATGAAACTGGTTGAAATCGTGCGAACACTGGTTGTATCCGAAGAGACCATCCAGCGAGCAAAGAGCTTTGTCCTCTCCTGTCACAAGGAGCCGGTTGAAGTGAAGGATCAGGCCGGCTTCATCGTAAATGCCCTTCTCTTCCCCTATCTCAATAACGCTATCAAACTCCTCGAACAGAAAGTGGCCACCAAAGAAGACATTGACCTCGCGATGAAAGGCGGATGCGGCTTCCCGATGGGTCCTTTTGGGGTGCTTGACTTGGTGGGGCTGGACACCGCGCTTTCGATCCTAAACGCCCTATATGAGGAGTTTGGAGACCCGAACTACTCCCCGGCACCGCTACTCAAGCGTATGGTTGCTGCCAAGATGTACGGGAGGAAGAACAAGATCGGCTTCTACAGTTACAGCTCCTGAACTTGGGGCTTGCATTCTTGCAGTCTGGCAAAATCGAGCCTGACAAGCAAAAGCGGACACCGGATCGAAGTCTTTATAACACCTCTTGGACCAGATGAGCGCTCTTTTAGGCGCAAGCAAATGCTTCAGTTAGCAACTTCATCGGACAATGCGGTAATCTACCAAAGCAGCTATTGACACGCGCGCCGAGCTGATCAAGATCAGATCTAAAGATTCAGTCAGACTCTCGGATGTACAAGGAAATTTATGAGCCCTTCTGAACCAGACAATGTGAGTGACCCAAGACTTCCCTCAAGAGATAAACCTTGGGTCATGAGAACTTACTCGGGCCATTCCACAGCGAAGGCGTCGAACGAACTCTACCGGAACAACCTGGCGAAAGGCCAGACCGGACTTTCCATCGCGTTCGACCTTCCCACACAGATAGGCTACGACCCGGACTCGCCTCTTGCCAAAGGGGAGGTCGGCAAGGTCGGCGTACCGGTGGCACACCTGGGTCACATGCGCCAGCTAATGGAGGGTATACCTGCCGAGAAGATGAACACGTCGATGACGATCAATGCCACTGCCGCATGGCTTCTTGGCCTCTACGTAGCGAATGCGATGGAACAGGGGGCAGATATCTCCGCCCTGTCCGGAACCACTCAAAATGACATCGTCAAAGAATACCTGTCGCGGGGGACCTATATCTTTCCTCCCGAGCACTCGAAGCGTCTGATCGTCGACATGATCTCTTACACGGTGAGCCATCTCCCTAAATGGAACCCCATCAACGTCTGCTCCTATCACCTTCAAGAGGCCGGTGCGACACCGACTCAGGAGATCGCCTACTCACTTGCGACAGCGATAGGCGTTCTCGATGCCGTTAAAGAGTCCGGCCAGATCCCAGAAGAACTCTTTCCCGAGGTGGTGGGGAGAATCTCATTCTTTGTCAATGCAGGGATCCGTTTTGTGGAAGAGGTCTCCAAGATGAAGGCCTTCACAACGCTATGGGACCAGATCACCAGAGACCGCTACGGGGTTGAAGATTCGAAGCTGCGGAGATTTCGTTACGGGGTCCAGGTGAACTCGCTTGGCCTTACAGAACAGCAACCGGAGAACAATGTCACTCGAATCGTGCTCGAAGCGCTCGGAGTCACCCTTTCCCGAGACGCTCGGGCCCGTGCTCTGCAACTCCCCGCGTGGAACGAGGCGTTGGGGCTGCCCAGGCCATGGGATCAGCAGTGGTCGCTGAGAATTCAGCAGGTTTTGGCGTACGAGACCGACCTACTTGAGTATCCAGACATCTTCGAGGGCTCAAAGGTGGTAGAGGCGCTTACCGGATCTCTCGTGGAGAGCTCCTACCGCGAGCTCCAGGAGATACTGGATCTGGGCGGCATCTTCAACGCGATCGATCTTTTGAAGTCCCGACTGGTGGCCTCTCAATCCGAAAGAACCAGACGGATCGAGATCGGCGAGCAAAAGGTGATCGGCGTCAATGTCTTCAAAGAGACCGCTCCTTCCCCCTTGGTAGAGAATGGCGTCGAAAACCATCTCGTGGTCGACCCGCAAATCGAGCAGGAGCTGATAGACGACGTCGTCTCATGGCGAAGCTCGAGAGATTCCAATCGGGTTGATCAGGCGCTCGAGGCTTTGCGCCATGCGGCAATGGACGCCCACTCCAATATCATGGCTCCCACCATCGAACTTGCCCTGGCAGGGGGTACAACCGGAGAGTGGGCCCAAACACTCCGCGAGGTCTTTGGAGAGTACCGTGCACCCACCGGAGTATCCGGCGGCGTCGGAAGACGCGGAGTGGAGCTCCGAGAAATCGCCGAACGAGCAAAGAATCTCGAGGGCGGGCCGCCACGCCTCCTTGTGGCAAAGCCGGGATTGGACGGCCACTCCAATGGAGCCGAGCAGATTGCGGTTTCTGCGAGAGACGCCGGATTCGAGGTTGTTTACCAGGGAATCCGCCTCACACCGCACGAGATAGCCGTCGCGGCGAGAGACGAAGACGTCGATGCTGTTGGAATCTCGATCCTTTCAGGAAGCCATCTCCAGCTCGTCCCAGAGGTCGTCCGGGAACTTCGCAACGTCGGCAGCGACGCAATAGTCATTGTGGGGGGAATCATCCCTGACTCCGATCGAGACACCCTGATCTCCCTAGGCGTCTCCGCCGTCTACACACCCAAGAACTATGAGATCGCAAAGATCATGGATGAGGTGCTCGAGCTGATCTCAACCCGCAGGCACAAGCCCTAAACCATCCATTAACAGATTCTGAAGCAGAAAGCTCATGAGTTCCGCCTTGACGTAAAGCCCGTGGAGGCCGCAGACCCGACTCCATTGATGGGTTTCCTTCACCGTGAAATCTCGGTAGTGACGCGTGAAACCAACCAGCGCTATGATGACGCAGTCAGCAAGAGCGCAACTTGATCTTATTTTTGCGAGTATTGCAATGAATGACGCGTTTTCAGTCGCTTTCCCTGGGTTTACTTGTGCAGTCGCACTTTTCCCGGAAGGAGGTACGCGGTGTCAACGGTATTTGTTAATCCCGAACGCTGCATAGGTTGCCGTCAATGTGAGCTGTCATGTGCGGTCGAGCACTCTGTGAGCAAGGAGATGTCGACTGCATTTTTGGAGTCCCCGGTTCCTCACACACGTATCCATGTTGAGCCGGGTGTCATCCAGTCGACCTCTTATCCGAGCAAGTGCAGGCACTGTAATCCAGCTCCGTGCATGGGCGTCTGCCCAACAGGAGCGATTTCGCGCAACGACGATCTCGATCTGGTCCTCATCGATGGAGAGCGTTGCATCGGATGCGCCGTCTGCGCAGTCGTGTGCCCGTTTGATGCATTGACGTTTCATCACTCCGCAGATCGATTCGGTGGCCAGGTCTTGGTAGCTACGAAATGCGACGGCTGTGTGGACAGGTTGCAGAAAATGGAGACTCCGGCATGCGTTGAGGTTTGCAAAGTCGATGCGCTTGTTTTCGGAGAGCTCAACAATCTTATTGCCCAAGAGAGGCTGCGACAGGCGGGAGCGATGCTGGCAGCCGCTGGAGCGACGGCTTCGATGACTTTCAAGGGTGATTCGCTTCTACCCTGGCATGCTTTTGGCGAAGAGCTTGAGGAAGTGGCAGATGCCGCCCTGGCTGATGGGAAAGTTCAGCCGATCAGATAGAGAGACCCCAAAAGGGGTGTGTGGAGGGAGAAGCTATGAGTGCAAATCACGCCGCAGGTGTCAAACGGCTGACCATCAATGAAGACTCTCGACAGATGATCGAGCGTGCCCAGAAAGAGCAGATAGAGACAGTCTGGGACCGTTTGACAGCCCAGGAGCCGCAGTGCGGATATTGCTCGCTGGGCCTGAGCTGTCGCAACTGCGCGATGGGTCCGTGCCGGATCGATCCTTTTGGAGATGGTCCCACCAAAGGCGTTTGCGGAGCCGATGCCGACGTGATCGTCGCTCGAAATCTTGGCAGGAGCATAGCAGCAGGCGCTTCCGCCCATTCCGACCATGGCCGTGACATTCTTGAAGTCTTCGAGGCTACGGCAAAAGGAGAGGCTAGCGGCTACAAAATCGTCGACGAAGCCAAGCTGCGCAGCCTGGCCCAAGAGTTTGGGATTGCAGCAGATGGCAAGCCGGCTGCGGAGATAGCCGTTGAATTAGCCGATAGGCTTTTCGAGGATTTTGGCAGCCGCGGCAGCAAGGTGGGGTTTAGCCGAAGGGCCCCGGTGCTCCGTAAAGAGCGTTGGGAGAGCCTGGGCATCTATCCTCGAGGCATCGACAGGGAGAATGTGGAGATGCTCCATCGTACCCACATGGGCGTCGACAACGACCATGTCAACCTTCTGCTTCATGCACTCAGGACAAGCCTTTCCGATGGATGGGGAGGATCGATGGTCGCAACTGAGCTCTCCGACGTGATGTTTGGAACTCCCAAGCCAGTTTTTTCCGAGGTCAACCTCGGTGTTCTCCGTGCCGACCAGGTTAATATCGCTCTGCATGGCCATAATCCGTTGCTTTCCGAGGTGATCGTAGAAGCAGCAATGGATCCAGAGTTGATCAAGCTGGCACAGTCATATGGAGCAAGCGGGATCAACCTCGTCGGACTGTGCTGCACAGGCAACGAACTCCTGATGCGCAAGGGAGTTCCCATGGCCGGCAATCATCTCTCACAGGAGCTGGCAATTGTGACCGGAGCCCTCGAAGCGATGATAGTCGACTACCAGTGCATCATGCCGGCGGTGACCGATGTGGCCAAGTGCTATCACACCAAGGTAATATCGACCTCTGACAAGGCCAAGTTCACCGGAGCAACGCACATCTCATTTGACCCGAAACGAGGTAGCGAGATAGCCCGAGAGATCGTCAAGCTTGCGGTGGAGGCCTTTCCGAATCGGAACCCGGATCGGGTCCGCATACCGGTCGAACCCGTGCGATGGATGGGCGGATTTTCTGTAGAGGCAATCCTCGGCGCTCTTGGCGGCACCCCTGCGCCGCTAGTTGATGCGATAAAGAACGGAAGCATCCGAGGCGCGGTGGCAGTCGTAGGCTGCAACAATCCGAAGATTCCGCAAGACTATGGCCATGTGGAGCTGACAAGACAGCTCATTAGCCACGATATTCTTGTGGTGGTAACAGGCTGTGCAGCCGTAGCTAATGGCAAAGCGGGGCAGATGCTGCCGGAGTCAGCATCGATGGCAGGACCGGGCCTCCGTGCAGTTTGCGAAGCATTGGGGATACCGCCGGTGCTTCATATGGGCTCATGTGTCGACAATTCCAGGGTTCTGGTTCTTGCAGCAGCCCTGGCGCAGTTCCTTGGGGTCGATATCGACCAGCTTCCGTTGGCAGGTGCTGCTCCAGAGTGGTACTCCGAGAAAGCGGTCGCGATAGGCACTTACGTGGTTGCAAGTGGAATAACCACGGTTTTGGGCGTCCAGCCGCCGATCTTTGGAAGCCCCAATGTCGTAAAGCTTCTATCGGACGGTCTAGACGGTGTGGTCGGCGCCAAATTTGCGGTGGAGTCAGACCCGATCAAAGCTTCCGTGATAATTCGCCGTCACATAGAGACAAAGCGCAAGGAGTTGCAGTTGCCTTACCAGGAGCCTGATCTGATACAGGTTGGGGAGATGGCAGCCGCAGGAACCAAGGGGTGAGCAAGATGGCTTTCA
>JAJYVK010000110.1 GCA_021792075.1 Actinomycetes bacterium
CCCGTACGACTTCTACGTCTTTCAAGTCGCTCGCTACCAGCTCACCGTGCAGACCAAGAAGGCTCCGAGCCTCGTCTAGAGCCAATTCCGATGCTGCTCCAACAGAGGCCGATGCATCTGGCGACAGAGACCAGCCTCCACCGAGCCAGCCGGAGGTCAGTATTCCGGGAAGCTCGTCCACGAGGGCTTGGAGTGCATCTTCCTCTTCGATTTTGAGGCTTCGGTTCAGAATTTCGAGGTCCAGAGACAAAACGCCGATAGCGTAGGATATGAAGACGGAGGCACGGACCAACTCGGTACGCCACTTCCTGAGAGTGGCGGCTGGTATCGTTATGTTTATAGGATCGGCTCGGTTCAATACAGAATCGAACTCCTCCAGAGAATATGTCATCTCTAGCTCTGAGGGTTTGTGAATAGAGTTACCCCGAAAATCGTCTATTTGCGGGCCTGATCCTTAGAGTAGCAGGCGCAACTGGTTGTGTGGACGCCAGGAACGTAGAATCTCCTTACTGGCATTGGTGACATATGGGTACGGTATCCAGGTATTTTGAGTCAGAATGTAGATTAGCTCAAAGGAATAGCCATAAGAAACGCGCTAACTGATCAAAGATGTGACGACCAAAAGTGCCTGTCAATTATGAAGGGATGCTCGCGATCAGCTCTGCATCATTGCTGTTCATCTAGGAGATTTGTTGCTTGGGCTGGCTGTTGCGGGCCTGGATTCGGTTTCACTCAAATTTGTCGTGGAGGTGGTCGCGTGACCGCAACAGGTTGTGGGAACTGGGCTGTGAACACCAGCGTGGCAGTGCGCCCCACTGCTTCATTGGGAAAGAGGCGCTGTCTTGAGCTGGCTGTGTAGCGCCTCAGGGGAATTGCTCGGTTGCGAGGGGTCAACTAAGCAGCGAAATGGGACGTAACAGCTGATGTGAGGTCCCGGATTTCGAACTGCTCGGCGTCGATAATTGTTCAGGCGTCAAATACATGGAGCGACACTCGTAAATGTTTGGAATCTCTGAGACCGACGCTCAGGTCGGGGGATAAGGTCCTGGTTGTTGACAATGGGACGGCCGACCGAGCCGGTGAGCTGGCTAAGTCTTCTTGGGCAAAGTTGCTGTTCAATCCTGTCAAAGACAGATTTGCGCAAGGGCGCAATCTGGCTGCTGGTTCGGCGAACAAGGGTATCTTGGTCTTTTTGAGTGGTGGCACGACAGTATTTGACGGATGGCTTGACGAGCTATTGTCACCCTTCGCAGACAACGAAGTAGCTGCCGTGGGCCCACGATCGAACGATGTCGCTGGGGAGCAGCTGATCCAGGAGATTTTATTCAAAGACGGCGAGCCCGACTCTATAAGAGAGTTCGCCCAGGCCTGGGGAAGGGCGCATGTTGGACAAACCACCGAGACTGGCCGACTAGGAGGATTCTGCCTTGCTGTGCGTTCACAAGCCTTCAAGGAAGCGGGCGGATTCGATGTAGGGTACGAAACCGAAGAATTTATGGACGATGATCTGAGCATGAAGCTCCGAAGAAAGGGACGGCGGCTGCTGATCGCGCATGGATGCTTTGTCCATTGCGATCCGACCTCGGGGGATGGCCTCACGGAGGTCGAGCGGAATTCGAAACAACAGAGCGATCAAAATAGGTTCCGGTCTAACTGGGGCACTGAACATATTGTCCCTCTCTGTCTTGTTTCGGTGTGTCTCATCGTCAAAGACGAGGAACAAATGCTGCAGTCATGTCTCGACTCGGTTTCAGGGGTGGCGGATGAGATCATCGTCTACGATACCGGTTCGGTCGATCGAACCGTTGAAATCGCGCGCGCGGCGGGGGCAAAGGTTATCGAGGGCTATTGGGACGACTCCTTCGCTCGAGCGCGTAACGCCGCCTTGGAGAATGCAACTGGAGAGTGGGTCCTATCTCTCGATGCCGACGAGAATCTTCTCGCAGATCCAGTGTCGCTTCGTGGACAGTTAGCTGACAGGCGCTCAGAACTCGAGGCATATCTGGTCGCAATTGAAAACCTTCACGGTGCTGGAAAGTCCCGTTCTGTTCATACCGCGATCCGCCTTTTTCGAAGAAAGTCAGGTACATGGCGGCACAGGCTGCACGAGCAGGTGGTAGCTCTCGACGATCCTGCCCGTCCTCTTCGAGTCGGTTATCTGAGCGGCGCTCGCATCATCCATTACGGTTACGTGTCTGAGGTATTCGAGTCCCGGAACAAAGCGGAGCGCAATTTGGCTCTTGCCAAGACGGCACTTGAGGATGGGGAAGTGAGCCGACCCTACGCACTTATGAACTACGGCCGTGCGCTAGAGACGGCGGGCTGCGCCGAGGATGCGGTAGAGGCACTCCTAGAGGCTGCGTCGATTACCGAGGATCAGATCACGAAAAGGCTGGCCAGAAACAATCTGATCTACATCTTGGGTAGACTCGGCCGGTTCGAGGACGCACTTGAGCAGGTGGAAGAGCTTCGCCGGATTTCGGTCAGCCAGATAGCCGCCGATATTGCGGAGGGACGAACGAGGATAGCGATGGGCGATGCAGAGGGAGGACTAGCACTTTTGGCACGTGTTCCTCCGCATGGTCGCGACGATGACGGAATGGAGTATGCGGCTCACATACTTTCAGCCGTGCGGGGCGAAGCGCTTGCATCGCTGGGCCGCTTCAGCGAGGCGGCCGACGCGGTCTTGGAGGCAGTGCGGAGCCACGGAGTGCTAGAAGCCGATCTGGGCGAGCTCGCACTGTGGTTGATAAAGGCAGGCCGGTCCCTTTCAGAGATCGTAAATGCGCTCTCCGTGGATGATCTGGTTCCTGTTTTGGGAAGGGTTCTGCGCCAGCCCCAGGCCTTGGCGGATGTGCTCTTGGAAGGGATATGGACGCGATTTCCGGATCGGCTGGAACCGTTGGCCGCAGCGGGCCGCATCGGACCTTTGCTGCCGGTGGCTCGCGCCCTTGTATGGTCCTCAAGACTTCGAAAGGCCGGTTTGGAGGCCGCCTGTCCATTGGTAGCGATGGCCAAGAACGAGGATCTGAATCCGCGACTTCGAATTCTCGCAGGGGCTGCAGCGTTCGGTAGCTTTGCGGATCGTTCCGTAGTGAAATCGGTGCATGAGGCTCGCAGCCGGCTCGATCCCGCTGCGCTTGAGGAATCAACCCAGGAGATCGGAAGGATCGCTCCCGGATTGCTGGAAGCGAGTTACGTCGATGCCATGGTCCCACCTGTGACGACTCCGCCTGCGCGTTCGAGCGTGGTAGGACTAGGGCGTCATATCTATCTACAAAAGCCCGTAATAAAGGTGGCGCCGGTAGTCCATCGCGGGGGCGTAAACATAGTCGGTGCTTTCGAGAGCACCTCGGTCGAGGGATACATAGCCCGAAGCTTCACCACCACGCTGAGGAGCCATGGCTTCTCGGTTTCAACGACCTCCTATCACTCTGATGGTAGGGGAGGTCCGGTGAAATGGACTCATCGTGATGAAGGGAATCTCCCCTATGACGTGACGCTGATGGTCCTTGCGCCGGAAGACCTTTCAAATCTCGTCATTGAAAACGGAGCGGCAGCCTTCGAGGGGCGATACATAGTAGGGATTTGGGCCTGGGAGTTCGAACAGCCTTCGGAGATCATGGGTGTTGTTGGGCGCATGGTGCACGAGATCTGGGTCCCGTCCCGATTTGCCGCCGGCGCGGTCGGTCAGATAACAGACCGTCCAGTTCTGCGTGTTCCCCCTCCCGTAGTGACCTATTGGCCGGTAGACAAAGCGCGAAGCAGGGGCCGGGCAAATTCTAAGTTCACATTTGTCACGAGTGTCGACTACGCTACCGGCTTTGACCGCCAGAATCCCATAGGAGCAGTCGAGGCATTTTCCTCCGCCTTTCGCCCGGGTCAAGGACCGGTCCTTGTCATCGAGGCCACTCATTCGGAGCAGTACGTTGAAGAGCACAAGAGCCTTCTTGATGCCTTAGCCGGACGTGAGGATATCTTGGTGGTCGACAACTTCGGAAGAAGCCCTGGAAGGGCTCTGGGCACAATCGGAGATAGGTCGTGTTATGTTTCGCTCCATCGAAGCGAGGGAACAGGGCTGATGCTCGCTAGGGCGATGGTACAACGCATTCCAACAATCGTGACTGCTTTTGGATTCAGCCAAGAGTTCCAGGGTGCACAGGACAGTTTTCAGATCCCCTTCACTCTTGCTCCAATCCCGGACCATGAATCGAGATGCCTTCCCGGAGGTAAGTGGGCAGAGCCAAATCTTGAACGTGCTGCCAGGGCGATGCGGTTGGTGGTCGAAAAGCCGCAAATGGTTGCCGCAATGGTGCAGAAGGCTAGAGAGAGGGCGAACCGCCAGTTCTCTGCAGGTAGCGCTGCCAGAGCAGTTAAGGATCGTCTAAGCGAAATAGACAAAAGACGCTACGGAAACCTGGCTAACCCAAAGCAGTCCGGAAGAGCCGGTTGGGCAAGGGTCTAAAACGTAGGGGGACCTCTCAACTTTGGTGGAGGTTGGTCCGTAAGTAGGTTCGGAGCAGGGAAGCTTCACCTTCCTTTTTGGAAGCAATCATGTCAGCAGGAGGACAAATCCCATGTCGGGACTTTTAATCAACTACAACCAGGCGGCTGTCAACTCTTACAACGCGTTGGATCAGACCAATAGCGCGTTGACACAGATTGTCGGTCAGCTTTCGTCGGGTCTTCAGATCCAGTCGGCTGCAGACAACCCGTCCGGTTACGTCATCGGCCAATACCTCCAGGAGGAGGCGAATGGGTATACCCAGTCGATAAGCAACGCGCAAAACGCCGTATCGGTGCTTCAGACCGCGCAAGGTGCTCTTGGCCAGGAGGCCTCCATTCTCCAGACCATGAACACTCTGGCGACCCAGGCGGCCAACGGCGGCACCCAGAACGCAAGCACTCTGGCAGCAAACCAATCTGAGTTTGCATCACTGCAGAACGAGCTGGATCAGATAGCGTCGAGCACCAACTTCGGTGGCACGGCCCTTCTGAACGGAAGCTACACCAATCAGACATTCCAGGTTGGACCGTACAACACGTCGAGCGATCAGATCGCGATAAGCATCGCAGCGTCCGATTCGACTACGCTTGGTGTCAACACCAGTGCTGTAAGCATTGGCACGGCTACTGCAGCAGAGGCGGCGATGACCGCGGTTCAGGCGGCTATCAGCACGGTTGCCACTCAGGCTGCAACGATCGGTGCTACGCAGAACCAGCTCACGGCTCTGTCTGCGAACCTTACTACGGCCCAGGAAAATATCCAGTCAGCTCACGCAAATCTAGTGGATGTCAACGTCGCGCAGGCAACAACGCAGTTCACCCAGTTGCAGATCCTAGAACAGGGTGGCGTAGCGGTACTGTCACAAGCGCAGCAGCTGCCAAGTCTGGCAACAAAGCTGCTGTAAATGTCCCGACATCACTCCCAGGTGTGCCAGCCTGGGAGTGATGCTTCATGTGGGGTCGGACCCAAGGCTGAAAGTAAATAGATGACAGCGCCAATCAGTTTCACCGGAATAGAGTCGGGTCTCAATACCAGCGCGATTATCAATGCCGAAATGATGAGTTTCGAGCAGCCGCTGCAGACACTTCAGACCCAGCAAAGCAATCTCAACACTCAGATCTCCGATTATCAAACCCTGAATTCGGATCTTCTCTCCTTGCAACAGGCGGGGGATGCGCTGGCGAATCCGCTCGCTTTTGATCAGGCTTTTTCGGTCAGCTCTTCCAACTCCGCAATAGCAAGTGGGACGATCACCGCAGGCTCGAGCGCCGGATCAATCACACTGGCGGTAGATCAGCTGGCTACGGGATCCACCCAGATCTCGGCTGGCACCGTTTCTGCCACCAACGATGTGGTAGCTTCCGGTAGCTATCTCGTGGGCTCGGGAGGAGCGATGCTAGGTATCAGCTCGTTCAGCGGTTCCTCGGGTCTTGCCAGCGGTTCGCATACTATAAGCGTCACACAGGCTTCCGCCGGAGCAAGTGTTGCCGGGACGGC
>JAJYVK010000111.1 GCA_021792075.1 Actinomycetes bacterium
GGAAGATCCCGTGATCCCGGTGTACGGTGACCTCCGTCCACAGTGACAATGCGTTGACGACAGAAAGCCCAACGCCGTGCAACCCACCTGAAACCTTATAACCCTCACCGCCGAATTTCCCGCCAGCATGAAGGGTCGTCATCACAACTTCAAGTGTCGGTCGACCGAGCTTCGGATGTGGTCCGACTGGAATCCCGGCACCATTGTCAGTGATGCGGATACTGCCGTCAGTAAAGATGATGGCATCAATGATGTTACAGCGTCCTGCAAGTGCTTCGTCCACTGAATTGTCAACGATTTCGACAACGAGATGGTGCAAACCGCGCGATCCTGTGTCTCCGATGTACATACCAGGACGCTTTCGAACCGGTTCCAATCCTTCAAGGACTTGAATCTGGGACTCATCGTAAGCCACGGTAACCCCCCTCTTGTCAGCACAGGGCCGAAGGACCAGGAGATCGCACTGAGAACTAGCACGAAACTGCGTTAGTGTTGACATTGACAAGGTTCTAAATAGTGCGCTTAGCGCTGAACATTGAGGAGGCGGCGACGGAGAGTCGTTGCCGAAAACGGAGACAATAAAACGCGGCTTGCGCAAAGGACCCCGGATTTGATCGTGTCGCCTCTAGCGAGGTCTTCCACTTGGCCCTTTCTACGAGAAAACCCAAGAAACTCACGAGTGGAGGAGGCGTCTAATGTCGGTTGATCAAGAACAGCGATGATCTCAGTCGTACGAACAACGACATCCGAGCCAACAAGGAGGAAACTGGGATGAAGGGGACGCGGGCATTCGGTCACAGAATGGCACCTCCGATAGTATCTGGGGATTCTTGTAGGAAGGGATTGTGGGTGGGCATTAGAGTGCGCCGGAGCGGGGTGAGACCGGCCCGTGACGGCGCTTCGTGGGCAGGAAGCACTATGGAAGGAGCATGGGCTTGGTGCTTGGAGGATTCTGGATTAGGATGAAGGGAGCCGGAATCATGAGGAGTACAGTATGTGGCGTTAGGGTGGACATGAAAAGCGAGGTCAAGTAATTCGGGTGCGTTTGCATCCCGTAAGCGTCGTAGGAGATCAGTGCGGAAGTACATCAGTTGTGTCGCCCAGATACCATTTTCAACGGCTATATGAAGAACTCCGTCGCGAACAGCCAAAGGAAGTGTGTGCTGTGCTAACTCTGGCCCTGCGACGGAAGACCAGGTAGATAGCGCTATTTCTTGACGGAGGCGCTGTGACCATCCACGAGAGTTGATAATGCCTGTTAGTAAATCACGCAAGAAATATGGACCCTTTGATCCGCGAGGCTGTACAGGCAGGATGTGGTCGGAACTCGTCGACGGATGCATTATTGAGGGACCACCTCCCCAGCATGTATGCAGAAACGGGAAGCGTGCGAGAGACCGTCAATTTGTTCTATGCCGGCAGTTGTGACAAACACCTGGCCCTCCGTTGCCAGAAGTTCCTCTAGGGCTCGGCGGCGGAATGGATCAAGTTCTGAGAGGACATCATCGACCAGCAGGATCGGGAGATGTCCAGAGACCGTTTGGAGATAACTACGTTCCGCGAATTTCAGCGCAAGGACAGCTGTGCGCTGCTGGCCTTGCGAGGAAAAATGACGTGCTGAATGGCCAGAGATAAGCGCTTCGAGATCATCGCGATGTGGACCCACTGATGTAGATGCCGTCATTAAATCATGTTCCCGTTGCCTAGAGAGCGCTTCTTCGAAGATATATTCCCACTTCGCATCGGGCTCAGGATGCGCAACTACGCCGACGGCTGGGATGTACAGGCAGCGCAGGGACTCTCGTGGGCCAGACAGATCCGCATATGTTCTTGACGCCAGTGAGCTGAGGGCGGCAGTGGCGCGCGCACGGTACCGGATAATCTGGGTGCCATGCTCGAGTAGTGGCGCATCCCAGACCGCTAGTAATCGGCGGTCGGCACGTCTCGCGCGGATGGAGCGCAATGTCGCATTGCGCTGAAGGAGCACGTGCTGATAGCGGCGGTACGTATCAGCATATTTGGGTTCGGCTTGTATGAGAAGGCGATCGAGCAGGGTGCGGCGCACAGTTGGCGCACCCTTGAGAAGCCAGAGGTCGTCTGGAGAAAAGAACACAACCAGTAAGCGCCCATAAAGTTGACGTGGGAGGATCGGCTTGCCGTCTAGGGACAGTAATCGAGGTTGCTCGGCCCGATAGTGGATCATGAGTTGCGATGAGGCCGAAATATGGTTATCCGCGGCAGCTTGATGATAGGTAACTTGGATCACAAACTGGCCATGTCCGTGCGTCGGAAGATCCGCGTCCCTGGCGTTGCGGGGAGATCTGCCCCACGCCATATAGGCGATAGCTTCGAGGAGGTTCGTCTTTCCGGCACCATTTGGCCCGCTAAGCGTGTTGACTTTCGGAGAAAAGCGTATATCCGCACGTTCGTAACTGCGGAAGGATGATAGAAAAAGCCGCTCTACAGAAAGAGTTGATACCGACATCCTGTTCAGAGGCAGGATCCGCCGCCAGAGATGCGAAAATTCGGGCCGAAGGCAATCGAAATGCGGTCACCAGGCATTATCTTTCGTCTCCGTCTTGTTTCGGTTGTACCATTCACGAGTACATGCCCGTCTTGGATCAATTGCTTGGCCTCACCGCCAGTGGTAGCTGCGCCAGCCCATTTCATGAGGGCGCCCAGAGTGATGTAATGTCCGGAAATAGGTATGTCTACTAAGGATGTCTTATTTTCTAACTCCTGGCAGTTCACACTGAGACCTCCTTGCTCGCGCGTTTCCCACGATATCGATGCGTGTTGCGCCCAGAAATTATACAGGCATTTGAAGAGGCATCTGCATGAATTGGAGACGTCCATCCGCAGGATCGACGAAACGGGCGAGAGTTGTGGGGCCACTCAGGTCAATTTTGAGTTCTAGGCCAGCAAAGCGACGGAGGCCTTCTATCAATTGCCGGCCATTAAAACCAATGCGAATAGATGGTCCCATCGTTCGGCAACCGATGTTCTCCTTCGCGCTTCCTACTTCGGGACTGTGGGCACTGAGTTCAAGATGATCCCCCTCCACAGTCATTGTGATCGGGTGGGGGGGTTCCGCGTCGGATACTAAGCTTACGCGCTCGCAAGCACTGAAAAGCATGTCTCGCGCAATATGCGTCACAGTCGGGAAGTCCTTGGGAATAAGATCGAGTACTGCAAAATACTTGCCCTCAAGCAAACGACTTACCAGATGTGTGGAACCGGCTCTAAAAAGTATCTGGTTACCTTGTTGGGCAATGTCGCAGGGATCATCCGTTTCGTTCAATGTCCGAGATAGCTCTTGTAGAACGCTCGCCGGTATGACGATGGCACTGTCGCGCGGGCGTGTGATAGAGGGATCGGTGGCATATGCTGCAACCTGGAAACCGTCCGTGGCCAGTGCGAATAGGTTTTCCCCAGAAAAGAGTACTTCCACGCCTGTGAGAAGTGCGCGGGCACTTTCACCTTGGGCTGCTGCAAAGACGGTATGTGCGAAGGCATGCCGGAGTACGCGTTGAGGTAAGACACGGTCGGCTTGAGGGGGAAAATGGGGTATAGGAGGATATTCTTCGGGATCGTAGCCGTGAAGGGAAAACTCTGAGTGTTCCCAAGTTACAGATATGCCTGATGCCGTAGAATCGGATGCCCAGGTTAGGTTGCCTGCAGGGATGCGCTTAACTAAGTCACTCAAGTACCTGGATGGTATAGCTGCACGGCCTTCTTCGTTGACAAGTGCGGGAACGGTGGTAACAACTGCCGTTTCGAGGTCGGTAGCCGCGAGCGTAAGATGGCCGTCGCGGGCTTGGATCAGGATCGAGGAGAGAATGGGACGGACGGATCGAGAAGGGACGATGCGTGCGAGTACGCTGAGTGCTGGCGTTAGTTGCGAGTGATTAACGGTAAAGCGCACGGTGCATCTCCCTTGATTTGGAATATATTAGACTTCGATATCCGGAATCTATTATGACTTAAAGATATCTCTATGGGCAGCCGTCGTAGTAATAAGGCCTGTGAGTGATGGGGATATGTTGGCGCGGAGGTTGCGGAGAGGGATAGAGAAGAGTGGATAAGGCTGAGGAAAACATGTGACGGTTAGTCACAGTTTGCACAGATCTTATGGTCACAGTTAGATATGCACAAATGGTCAACATCGTATCCCCATCCTTATCCAGATGTTGTCCACGGGTCCGGAACGCTCAGGGACCCGGGAAAGTTTTCCAGTGAGCCGAGCACGGGGGGGGCCTGGACGGTCGTGTCCCACAAACGCTGGTGGTGGGCGCCCGCCGTGAGGTGACTTTGCCGGGTCCCTGCCGGAACGCTCAGCCGAGGATGCGTTTCCGGATCACGTTGATAGTAGAGCGCAAGGTTGGGTCAGAGGTTATGTCATGGGATATTTTATCATAGGCATGGATGACCGTGGTATGGTCGCGGCCTCCAAACTCCTCACCAATACGGGGCAGAGATGAGTCCGTGAGTTCTCGACTAAGATACATGGCGACTTGTCGCGGAAAGGCTACGGCGCGTGTTCTCTTGCGTATCTTGAGTTCACGTATATCTAAATTATAGTACTCGGCCACGATTTCCTGGATGAGTTTTATTGTGATTTGCCGTGGTTGCGCCTGTGGCAGGATGTCTCGCAAGGCTTCTTGGGCCAGTGCCTCATCCATGGGGCGATTGTGGATTGACGCGAACGCCACTACGCGAACGAGGGCGCCTTCTAGCTCGCGAATGTTCGTATTGATGCGCTCTGCGATGTATCGGATAGCTTCGTTTGGAATAGGAAGGCGTTCGATTTCTGCTTTTTTTCTGAGAATAGCGGTGCGCGTCTCGAGATCTGGTGGCTGGATGTCGGTAATAAGGCCCCATTCAAAGCGCGAACGGAGTCGCTCTTCGAGCGTAGCGATTTCCTTTGGTGGATGGTCACTGGAAAGCACAATCTGCCGGTCTGCTTCGTAGAGCCGATTGAAAGTATGAAAGAACTCTTCTTGGGTGCTCTCTTTGCCAGCGAAACTGCACGTCGTCGACGAGTAAGACATCGACGTTGCGGTAGCGGCTGCGGAACTCCTCGGTAGTGCGGTCGCGGATGGCATTGATCATCTCGTTCGCAAAAGTTTCAGATGTAACGTAGGCGACGCGCGCATGGTCGTTCCGCGTCAGGACGCGATGAGCGATCGCTTGCAGGAGATGGGTCTTGCCGAGGCCGACGCCGCCATAAATGAAGAGAGGGTTGTATACGCGGGCAGGTGCTTCAGCCACGGCGACCGAAGCTGAGAACGTGAGGTAGCTGTTGGGAGCGGTGACGAAGGTTTCAAATGTCTTATACTTTGGAGAGAGGTGTGTTCGTGCAGTGGGTTCGACGGGAGTGATTGACGATGGTTGAAGGTTGTGGGGGATTGGTGCAAGGGAATCAGTGGTTGCGGCGAGTTGTTCGTGAGCCAATTGGGGAGGAATGACGAAAGTGAGTTCCATCATCTGTCCTGCAGCCTGCGACAGCTTGGCCCGCAGGAGTTGAGTATGCCGTTCGGCCATGGCGCGAGCAAACTCATTTTCGCAGGCAACCATTACTAGACTACCATAGGATGCTAACGGCTGAGTCTTGCGGAGGCAGGTTTCGAAGCTTGGTTTGGGCAGTTCTGGTTCAGCTAGGGATAGGGTTTGGGTCCAGAGGCGTTCCAATTCGCTCAGGTCGTGATGCAATTGGGGCGTTCCTCCCGTGGAGTCGTGGCGGCGGCCATTGTGCACAAGTTATCCACATATCAGCCGAGGTCCAGGAGAGCGAGGACTTGTCAATGATATCAAGGACGCGTGGCGTGTGCGGGATCGCAGTTGCGCAAGGTTGCACTGAGAAGTTGAGGAAGACCGGGAAGGTTGTGCACGGGGCGCCATCCCTTCAGGTGGGATCTCATCCTGGACGCGCTCAAGGTAATTGGCCCCAAGTCGGTTGAGATACGTGTCCCGATGTCACCCTTGCCGGCGAGCCTCT
>JAJYVK010000112.1 GCA_021792075.1 Actinomycetes bacterium
TGACCCCCTTCGCCCCCCGGGGCTTCCAGGAGATTTGGGGTGTAGTCGGTACAGCTGGAGATCTCGTGGAGCTCGCGGAGGAGCATCTAGCAGACCTTGCTGATGGATTGGTTCGAGTCTTCAGGTACTACGATGCGCACAACTTTTCTGCTTTCAACTACTCAATGGCTGGTGGCGGTCCGGAGTCTTCAAGCATTGGATTTAGGCTGGTGTTCCGGATTTTGGTCAGGTCAAACCCTGACAAGTATTATCGTAGCGACGTAACCTATTTCGAGCGCCTGCTCGATGAGCCGCTGCTCGACATATCCCCGGAACAGGTGGCTAGCGACGCGCGCGAGTTCTTCAGCTGATTTTCTGGATCCTGGGCTCCCTATTTCTTCGTTTGGCCGTGTACCTCGAGTAGCCGAGGATGATCAACGCCAGTGCGGTGATGAGATACATGTAGGCTAGAGCAGAGCTGTCCGTGCCTGCAAAGACAGCGTGTATCCAGATCAGGGCCAATGAGATCATGCTGAATCGATGGATGTTCAGCCAGCCGCGTCTCCCGAAGCCAATTCTCAAACGTGCCGAAAGGCCTGTTAAAAGTCCTGCATACAGTCCTGTAGTCCCAAGAGCTACTGCCAGCGGCCTGTATCCGGAGCGGAAGGGTATAAAGGCTCCAGCCAAGCCTACATTCGCGTAATTATCGAGAATTATCGACATGATGTGCAGAGCCGAAAAGCTCAACGTGAAAACAGCCAGAAGAGTGTGAAATCGCATCCTGGTTATCGGATGTAACAGCTTGAGTTGATGTTTCCAAGGATGCGAGAGCAGCAGTCCAGTCATTGCCAACAGCCAAAACAAGAGGTAGGCAGTGATTCCGCTTGCCCTGGCTAAAAGCCACGGTGCCATTTTCGGCTGGTCAAGAGTGTGCGATTCAAAGATGGTGAGCAGATATCCGATTCCGATGGCGTTTGCCGTTACTACCAGAACCGTGAAGAAGTCGCTCAGAAGCGAGCGCTGACTATCCGTATCGATGAACTCGTCTGTGAAGTCGTCCCTTATAGCGCGGGGCTCAGCCACGAGCTTCTCGCTTTCTGGTCTCTGGTCTCTGAAGGTCACTCATTAGAGGCTGTTCCAGATTATGTAGGGTTCAGCTAAGGAGTTTCTGAAGATCTCGCCACGATCGGTTATCCATACCGCCGCGACGCCGCGAATTTCCGAAAACTCCCTGATGCTATCCCGGCCGACAAGGAAGAGCGATTTCGACCAGACTTCGGCCAAAGCAGGATCGTTGTCTATAACTGTTACAGCCGCCAATCCATTTCCACCCGGCTCTCCCGTTCTGGGATCGATTATGTGGTGTCTTAGAACTCCATTCTGCCACCAACTGCGCACTGCAGTGGATGAGGTGCAAACAGCGATGTCCGACAGTCGCAAAACCATGAGCGGGTCACC
Source organism: Actinomycetes bacterium (assembly GCA_021792075.1). Taxonomy (GTDB): domain Bacteria; phylum Actinomycetota; class Acidimicrobiia; order Acidimicrobiales; family Acidimicrobiaceae; genus SCQM01. The sequence continues at coordinate 1,438 of JAJYVK010000112.1, forward strand.
GTCCGGCTGAAATGGATTCTGGACGCCTATGTTCCAGCCGGCGCCTGTCGGGCCAGTGCCGGAACAGATGCAGTCTCCACCAGCTTCAATCAAGAAATTTGGCGTCTCTGGCTCAATCTCTTTTGCCGACCACCTAAGGGCAAGGCCTTTGCCGATGCCGCCTAGATCTATCGGGAACTCTCCAACGCGCACTTTGCCATTTGATTCGAATTCGGGCTTCCAGTCATTCAGTGCCTGGCGCGTACGGCTGCTGGGGTTGGACCGTGAATCCGGTAGGCCGGCAGTCCAGGAATTTACATATCCAAGTGAGGTCAGGTCCCGGAGGATCCTTGGATCGAATAGTCCCTTGGTCACCTTGTAGGCATCGTATGCTTCGGAGATCGCCGAGAAGCACAGCGGAGCCACTGAGTGCCAGTCGGAGGGAGATTGATTCAGTTTTGACAAATCAGTGCTTTGGCGAAATCTCGAGCAGGATGCTTCAGTCTCCGAGAATACAGCCCTAACCCTATCCAGAGCTTTCTGGTGATAATCCGCCGCTGCAGTAGGCGTGTGGCATACCGAAACGATTACCGAAGTGGCCATGGCACGGAATGAGCCGGATATTTGGAGGACCCCGGCATCATCCGAGTGCACGAGATGCCCCGGTTGAGCCGTGAGTGGGTGGAGGAGTGGTTACCACCTGTCTGGGAATGCTGGGTGGGCTCTGAGCCGGAGTCGAGGGAGCCTGTGTCCGGACAGTACTAGGCGAATTGATGTTCGGTGCACCTGAACCGACGGACGCTGTCGCGCCAACAAGCTCTTGTATTTGGGCTCTCAGCTGAGCGATCTGCGATTTGAGGTCGCTGACCCTTTGCTGCTCCTGTTGCTGCAATGGACTGAGGGTGGTGGTTGTCTGACTTGTCGTTGTCGTAGCGCCAGGGCTTGTAGCCGCTGTATTTGATATAGGGTAGCTGTGGTTTATCGCTCTGGACACGTAGATGGTCGAGACAACTCCGACCCCTGTCGAGAGCGGGTATAGCACGACCAGTGGAACGAGTTTTCTAAGTCTTGTCTGCTGCTCCTTTGAGAGATTCATCATCCCGGTGCTAGGTGTCAGTCGTCGCTTTTAGCGGCAACCGAGACCGCTGAAGAAGTTGTTCCGTCCTTGCCCGATACGGAGGTGGTCACGTGTTCGCCAGAGTCGTCTGATGATCCGTCATCGGACTTCGCGGAGCTTGCGCCGGTGGTAGCGTTGGTCGGTGGAATAGAGCTCGTTGTCGTGGGATTTCCGGAAAGGAAGGCTGCGTTGTTGTTTGCGTTTGCAACCGCAGCTGGCGCAACCCTGCTCGCAAGGGTAGACTTGGCAGAGTCCAGCTCCTGCTGCAGCTTTGCCGCCTCGTTCGATAGCTGATTGATCTCGGCAGAAGTTGGATTTTGTGTCGTTGTGGTGGCAGAAGTGGTAGTCGGCGCTATCTGACTTGTTGGAAGCGACGGGGGTGCGGTCACGGTTACTGCATGAATGGCCGTTGCTGATCCTGCACCAATGCCTATTGCCGCTGCCAACTTGACAAAGCTTGCTCTGGATATCAATTTCATCCTCCTCGATCGCTATGTACAGTATTCACGGCCCGGCTAGGCATTGCATTATGCGCAAATGAGAATCTTCTTAGCGAGAGCTGCTATTTCACCTTGGTCTCTTGGGGTTTTTTGAATTTTATCTGAGTTGTAGGAGATCTTGTTGGGCTGACTAGTTCTGGTTAAAGCAGTGGCTTCGAGGCCAAACCGTTTTAGCGTGAGAATCTAGAAGCTATGGCAACCTACGCTCGGGTGAGTTAATCAATGGCCCCGTCGGCTGAGGAGGGTATGCGTTGCGGACTTCAGTGCGAGAGGTTAATTGGTTATCTTGGTGTGCTTGATTTCGTTGATTTCGGAGTGGTTGGCTATCTGGTCCACAATCTTCTCGATGTAGTCGATTGAATTCTGCGGATTTCCGTCGGCCCGTTTCATCAGACGAACGAAGGCTGCCTTTCCATCGGCAAAAATTGTCGGCACTCCGAAGACCGAGTATTTTGCTACGGATGCTTCATGCTCCTCCCGATACTGCTTGAGGGGCCAACCCGAAGCGATTTCAGAAAAGATCGCGTCCGATTCCAAGCCGGTCTGGGAGATTGCCTCTTCAAGCACCTCTCTCTTGCGCAGGTCCTTGCCCTGATCATGTCTCATGGAGAAGAGTAACACGTGAAATTTCAAAAAGGATTCGGGAAATTTGTCCCTGATGACGATGCCGACCTGGCCCGCCAGCAACTCATCCGCTTTGGATGGATCTTCCCAGGAGGTAGGGTCGCCTTCCTCGGTGTGTACGTCCGTCAGAGAAAATGGCGTAAAAGCTACTTCCCAGTCCGCCCCGTTTTGAAGTCCGATAACTATGTGCTCATTGATGATTCGGGCGAACGGACAACGGTAATCCCAGTTGACGTTGAACTTTAGAGTATCCATGCAAATTACAACCACAACGTCTGGGCCGTAATTCCCTGAACTGGAATCAGTAATGCGAAATTTGCAGATTAGTCAAGCTGTAGCTTGCTGAGTGCACCCTGGGCAGACTCAAGGACATCACGGTCCCGATTGTATGTAAGCGCATTCACCGCCAGGTGAAATGGCATCCAGGCAAGGGAGTCAACCTCTTCGTTCGGTGTGAACTCCCCTTCGGCAACGAGCATAAGCCAGTATCGAACCAGCTTCGATCGTCCAGAACTGTCTTGGTATTTGGTGGAGCGGATTTCCTGCATCGGGCGACACTTATAGCCAGTTTCCTCCCAGACCTCTCTTAGAGCACATTGAATGGGGTCTTCGCCATCGTCCTGTTTGCCTTTCGGGAAGCTCCAGTCATCGTAGCGAGGCCTATGGACCAGGGCGTAGAAGTATTCTTCCTCCTCATGACCGCCCTTCCGAACTACCACACCCCCGTTTGCGAGGATCTTCTGATTTGATATCATTTGCCCAGTTTAGTCGCGGTAAATGCCGCGAAATAGCTTTGCGAAGACCCATCCGATAAGTAGGCCGCCAATAACGTCTGACGCGTGGTGAATCTTTACATGGATTCTGCTTGGCGCAACTATCAGGGCTAACAGCAAATAGAGCGGAGCCAGCGAGTCATCTTCAGAGAGGAAGATGTAGGCGCATACGGCCGCACTTGAGTGCCCGCTGGGAAAGGACGATGTGAGCGGTTGGCGAAGCGGTAACGGTCTATCACCAGAGTATGAGGGACGTTCTCTTCTGAAGATACTTTTGACTCCCAGGTTCACCACGATTGACTCGGCAAGAAGTGCGACTGTGGCGCGCTTGGCTAGTTTTGCCTGCTCCTGCGATCTAAGGGCTTTTATGGCAGCAAGTAGGAACCAGAGAATCGAGTGGTCAGCCATGGCTGAGGCGGTGTAGAAGAGCCGGTTGAACCAAATGTTCTTCCTGAGGGGCTCAAAGAGGTCGTCGACCGTCTCGTCGAATCGGGCAACTGCTTTTCGCATCGATTCCGGGTCCCTAAGGAAATCAGCCAATCCCTTTGCCGATAGCTGGTTCATGTCCCGATCCATTCACTCTATCTCTATGTACTGCTCGACTGCGGCTTATTGTGGGAAAAGACTACCAGGAAAGGATTTGGCCCATCGTCGGTTGAGCTTCAAGAAACGCTTAAATCTTTAGGCGGGACTCTGTGTAGGGCAGAGGATCTTGAAGTTGCAGAAGCTGCAGAGGCTGGATGGCTTCGGTCTGAAGTCATCTCTCTCGCAGGCCGTTCGAACAGCCTTCCAAATGGCGCCCGTTTTGTTCAATAGGGCAGAGAGTGACTGTTTGCTTGGTTTCGAAATAATCCGCGTCGCGTCCCTGAGGTAGACAAGTTGGACGGTGTCGGGAATGACGTGCAGCACCTGCTCGCAAAGAAGCGCGTAGAAATAGACGCCGGCAAGCCTATCGTGCTCCTGCATCACTCCAGGCACCCTGCCAGTCTTGTAGTCGGTTACGGTGATAGTGCCATCCGGGTTGAGATCCAAGCGGTCAATGATCCCCCTGAGCATCATGTCACCGACGCGTGCCTCGAGCTGTAGTTCGGTTCCAAGGGCCTTTACCTTCTGCGGATTTTCTGCGATAAAGTCTTGTTCAATAAGGAACATCGTGTCTTTTGCCAACTCGTCAAAATCAATGGAGGTGCCTTCACACTGCTCGAGGTAGTCAAGTTCGCCGCTGATCTTTGCATCGTTCCACACCCCATCGAAGATCGCTCTTGCTACTTCGATTGTTCGGCTCTCCGGAGGAAAGTCGAAGTAGAGCCTGTCGAGGCATTTGTGCGCGAGGGTTCCCTTGAGCGTGTGTGAATTGATCGGCTGTGGGATATGGTCAATCACCGAAAGCCGAAATGCATACGCGCATTCTTTGAATGACGAAACCTTCGAAGGGGTCAACGAACTCGGTACTTGCAAACTCATCTGTCCATCTGCATTTCGCTCTGATTTCCAAACTAATCTCTAACGGTAACGATCTTAACATTCAGTAGTCTACTAAACATTCTTCA
>JAJYVK010000113.1 GCA_021792075.1 Actinomycetes bacterium
TCTGTAGCTCTTTGCCATCGCCTCGTAGAGTCCACCAGCGGTTATCAACGCCAATGTCGGCAGCAGATGACGCATACGCACGCCCGAAACGAAGAGTATCCCGATCGCCGTAGCCCCAACAACCATCGCTGTCCCCATGTCCGGCTCCACCAGAATAAGTAGCGCTGCAACGCTGGTGGCGAGAATTACCGGCTGGAGCACCTTTCTCCAGTCGCCGATCTGATCGGCTCTGCTAGTGGCAACTCCCGCGGCAAATATCGCTACTGCAAGCTTGGTGATCTCTGAAGGCTGAACACGAATGATGCCGAAGCCCAGCCAGCGCGACGACCCGCCAACGTTGTAGCCCACGTGTGGAATCAGGACGGCAACCAGCGCGAAACCGCTCAAAAGAATTGGTACCCCTCTGTATTTGAGAAGGATGTCGAGGTCAAGACGGGTTCCAAGAGCAAAAGCCACAAGCCCCAAAAATACCCACAGCATCTGCTTTTCAAAAAGTGAAAATGGATTGTGATCCGATACCAGCGAAGGGACAAATGAGGTTGACAGAACCATCGAGACGCCAATGGCGGTAAGCACTCCTATCAGCAAGACCAGGACGTGGCTGTCGGGGCCAAAGCCGTTTTCAGCAGCCAAGATCCTCAACATGAGATCTGTCACTTTCGAAAGAAGCCGCCCCCTATGACGGCGAGTTGCCACACCTGCGGTCATAGCACACCCCTTACCGACCTAATGGTCTCTAAAACGGCCCTAAAATCATCGCCTCTTTGCTCATAGGAGCTGTACCAGTCATAGGAGGTGCAGCCAGGAGAGAGCAAGACGACATCACCTTTCGCCGCAAGCTGGATAGCACTTTTCACAGCTTCACTCATTGAGGAGGCCTTTACCACCGGCACCGAGCTTCCTTCTGCGAAAAGTGCTGCAAGCTCGTCAGACGACTGGCCAATGGCGACAACCGCTTTGAGCTTGGGAGCCAGAGTTACAAGTGGCGAAAGATCCAGACCCTTGTTCTTTCCGCCAGCAATCAGGACAACGGAGTCGAATCCACGAACTCCCGCAATTACCGACGCAGGGGTAGTAGCCTTGGAGTCGTTGTAAAAGGACACTCCGTCGAGCATGCCAAGGAACTCAACCCTGTGAGGCAGGCCTCTGAACTCTTTCAGGACAGCGGCGATGTCGACAAGGCTGGCGCCCACACTGTACGCGGCAGCAGCGCTTGCCAGCGCATTTTCCAGATCGTGCGGCAAAGTCCGAACCATCTCTGAAAGAAGCAGGAATGGCTCTCCATTTTTCGTAAGCGCTGAACGCTGAGGATCTAACCCGAAGTCAAAAGAACCGAGACCAAAGCTCAACCTTCTAACTCCCGGCCGAAGCTCGATTCCAGATACGATCGGATCGCCGCCGTTGACCACTGCGGTATCCCCCTCCTGCTGGTTCTCGAATATTTTGGCCTTTGATGCGAGGTAGTCGTCTATCCCCTTATGCCAATCGAGGTGGTCAGGGGTGAAGTTGGTCCAAACGGCGATCTTCGGACGGAAGCTCTCCGTCGTTGCAAGCTGAAACGACGAGGCCTCAACTACAAAATAATCAAGCTTTTCACCCAGCATGGAAACAATCGGGGTCCCGATATTGCCGACCGCCCTCGCCCGCAAACCAGCACGCGCCAGCATCTCCGTTATAAGAGTGGTAACTGTGGTCTTGCCATTTGTTCCCGTTACCGCCACCATTGGAGTCGTGCTGTGACGATACGCCAGCTCCAACTCCGAGATTGGCGACTGTGCAAACTGAAACACTGGATGAGATCTCGGTACACCGGGCGACACGACTACAAGATCGGCACTTTCTAGGACCGATCGAAACTGAGCCTCGAAAGATGACGCCATCCCCAGCGACGACGGCGAGCTGCCTCTTTTGGCGTCGTCATATACGCTCACCACCGCCCCTTTCCCCTCCAGGAACTCAACTACTGCTCGTCCGGTAATCCCGTATCCGATGACAACCGCACGCTTGCCGCGGTAAGTAGGCGCTGTCATTTCACGACCTGCCCAAGAGATAAAAAGTCCGCATAGAACAGGCCAAGTGCCAGCGCTGTAAACAAACCGGCCAAAATCCAGAACCGAATTATGACCGTCGTCTCTGGCCATCCGAGGAGTTCGAAGTGGTGGTGCAGGGGCGCCATGCGGAAAACACGGCGATGAAAGATCCTAAAGCTGGCCACCTGAATCACAACCGAGAGCGTGATTATCACAAACAGTCCAGCAATGATCGGAAGAAGAAAGTCAAGACGCATCTCGACTCCCAAAGCTCCCAGCCCAGCCCCAATGGCTAGCGAGCCGGTATCACCCATGAATATCCTAGCTGGCGCCGCATTCCACCATAGGAAGCCTGCGCACGCCCCTGTCATGGCCACCGCGACAATTGCAAGGTCGAGCCCCGAGCTGACTCCGTACACCTGAACATGTCTGAACTGCCAATATCCGATGATCCCGAGTATCGAAAAAGCGAAAATCGAAGAGCCCGCCGCCAAGCCATCTAAGCCGTCGGATAGATTGACCGCATTGGAGGCCCCGATGATCACCAGGACCACGAAGATTACCCAAACCGGCGTACTAAGATTGATTGCCAGAGCACCGGTTCGAACAAACGTTATCGTGTCGGGAAGATCCCCCAGATACCGGGCCCCCAGCGCAAAAAGGAGGGCGACAAGGATCTGCCCTCCCAGCTTCCCCGATTTGGTCAGACCCAGAGATCTGTGATGGCGAACCTTTATCCAGTCATCGAGGAATCCAACCAGGCCAAAACCGACAACAACAAACACTACTAGGATTCCATCTGCCGTCCACGGAGCACCAAGTCTGGCATGCGCAATCAGATACCCGACTACGAAAGCCCCCAAGATAGCCAAACCACCCATTGTTGGAGTACCAGCTTTGGCAACGTGGCGCTGCGGCCCGTCTTCACGAATCTGCTGGCCGATCCCTCTCAACTGTAGAGCCTTGATCAACACTGGGGTTGCGACCGCCGCCGCCAGCATGGCAAAGCCACCGGCCACAAAAATTGCGATCACGGTTGGCCGCTCCGCTGATAGCGAAGTATCGACCTCGCCACCTCTTGATCCGAAAAGGCAACCTCATTTTTACCGATGGTCTGCCGGGTCTCATGGCCCTTCCCGGCTATGACAACAACATCTTGTGGTTCGGCCATCGAAAGCGCGAGCTCGATAGCCTGGCGTCTGTCTGCCTTGACGACCACCTGAGACGACTCGCCCAAAACCGTCAAGGCGCTCTTGGTCATTCCGGACAAAATCTCTTGTATTATCACTACGGGGTCTTCACTTCTAGGATTGTCTGAAGTCAAGATAGTAACGTCAGCGAGACTCTCCGCCACCTCACCCATAAGGGGCCTCTTACGTCGGTCGCGATCACCGCCACAACCAAACACCACGATTACCCTTCCCCCTTCAGGGATCATCACCCGCGCGGCTTCGAGAACTGCCTCGAGTGCAACCGGAGTATGGGCAAAGTCGACTATTACCTGGAATGGCTGGCCTTCCTCGATCCGTTCGAGGCGACCTGAAACCCCGCGGAAACCGCCGAGTCCGTTCTTTATCGCCTCAAATGAATACCCAAGCCTCTTAGCAGCCTTGGCGGCCGCCAGAGCGTTGTACACATTGTGCTTCCCAGCAACACCTAGCCGAATCAGCTGGCCCTCGATAACAAAGGTTGAGCCGTCGGCCTCCATCTTGAGATCGACCGCATCATCCATGGAATAGGTCTCCATGGCCACTTGGGAATCACGGATGAGGCGCACGCCCCATGGATCATCGACGTTGACTATTCCCATCCGACACCGGTGAGTCTCGAACAGCCGGGCCTTGGCCATGAAATAGGCGTCCATCGTGTGATGATAGTCAAGATGGTCTTGAGTCAGATTGGTGAAAATTCCGATGTCATATATGATCTCGTCCACTCTGTGCTGGTCCAGTGCATGGGAAGAGACCTCCATGATCGCAATATCACTTTCATCTTCCATTGCGCCATAAAGAGCACGTTGAATGATCGGCGATTCAGGAGTCGTCCGGTAACCGCTAAGGGTTCCCAGCACAAACGGCGAGTGGCCGGCAGCACGCGATATGGCGGCCAACATGAACGACGTCGTCGTCTTGCCGTTGGTCCCAGTGATGCCTACCATCGGCATTCTGGTCGATGGATTTCCGTAGAAGGTGCTTGCGATCTTCGCCATCTGAACCCTCATCGAACCAGGCGGCACTCTTACCTGAACTATCGGAAGGGGCACAAACCGCTCCACCACCACAGCCACCGCACCCCTCGCCACGGCATCCTGTATGAAAAGATGCCCGTCAAAGTGCTCGCCAGCTATGGCACAAAAGAGATCTCCCTGGGACACGTCGCGCGAATCCAAAGAGACTCCTGTCACAACCACCCCGTGCATTTCTCCAAGAATTGACACAGTCTCGATCGCTGATACCAGTTCAGAAAGCTCCATCAAAGGCGCCCGGGCACTGCGGCTACCTCCAGCTCCAACACCTCTTCTGTAGTCTGAACCACTCAACGCACGCTGATCTTCTGTCATGGCGATAAAGAACCCTTGGTCTTAGTAAATTTATCAGTAGAAACGGTAGTGGCGTCGGCGTACTGAACAATATGCGACTGACCTCCAAAAGTAGGGAGAACAAGCGCCGCGGCTGATGCGGTGCCTGTCTTTGAGGCGCTGTTGGACAGAGATCCTCTCGCATATCCACTAGGAAGATAACCAGATGTTGGAGCCACGTCCATTCGCCGTAGAGCATACCCCATGATCTCGGAGAACACCGGCGCAGCCACAGATCCGCCATAAATTGGATTCGGGTGCTCCAAGACGACGATCGCAGACAATGGGGTCGAAGTGCCCTGCGTAAAGCCGACAAAGGTAGCCATGAAAGCCCCGGGCTGGTAGCCGGGCTTGTTTGGATATGGTATCTGAGCCGTCCCCGTCTTGCCGATGATCTTGTATCCGGGGACCTGAGCAAGAGGCGCCGTTCCATTGGGAGACACTGTCTCGGAAAGCAACTCCTGCATAGTTGCCGCTATATTAGGCGCCAGTACCTGCCTCGATTTCACCGACAAGTTATACGCTGGCTTGCCGTCTTGAGGAACAACCCTGTCAACCAGATGCGGGGTGACAAGCACCCCATTGTTCGCAATCGCGTTGTAAGAGTCCAGAACCTGCAGCGCGGAGACGGCCTCGTCCTGACCTATTGGAACAGATCCTATTGCAGTTCCCGACCACTTTGCCGGATCCACCAGGAATCCAGATGTCTCACCAGGAAATCCAAGACCGGTCGGAACTCCCCAACCGAAGTTCATGAAGGAGTTCGTAATCGTGTACTTGTTGAGATGTTGGGCAATAATAATCGTTCCTATATTGGAAGACTGAGCCAGTATCTGCTGTGGGCTCAATACCTCAGTGCCATGGACCTCCGCGTCGTGGAATGTGGCCCCATCGATCATCAGATATGGAGGCACAACCACCTTGCTCGACGGCGTTATAATGCCGGCTTTGAGGGCAGCGGCAAATGTTGCAATCTTCGCCACCGAACCCGGCTCGTAGACATTGGTCACGGCCATATTGGTGGGAGCCTCGGCAAATCCGGTGATCTTGTTTGCAGAAGCAGATGAATTGGACGCCTTAGTGCCGGAGCTAGCGGTTAGCGAAGACGAAGCCGTAGTCCCCACGAGATTTGCCATTGCCAGGATCTGCCCATTTTGCGGATCCATGATGATCGCGCTTCCCGAAAGCGCCTGGCTCTTGACTATCTCAGCTCCAAGCGCCTGTTCAGTATTGAACTGGATTGCCTTGTCCAGCCCGATTACAAGGTTGTCCCCGGGCTTCGGAGGCACCAGATCGACGGCCGCCCCTGGGAGCGGCGAGCCTGACT
>JAJYVK010000114.1 GCA_021792075.1 Actinomycetes bacterium
CTCCTGGGATATCAAGCGGTAGGAGCCAACCTCGTCGCTGCAAACGCCGCAGAAGCCGTTGCTACGCCGGCAAAGCGCCCCGCACCGTTACGTGACCAAGGCGGGAGATACCAGAAGGCTCAGCGGACCGCCAGCGCCGAGACTGCCCACCAGGGCAAGCCGCAGTGGCCGAGCTCCAAGACTGGCGTTAGGAGGGACCCGACACCGGCCGCTCCTCGACCCGCTGAAGTGAAGTGCTCCCGGTGCTGGAACAGTACCGAACATTCCTACAGAGAGTGTTCTGAGACAAAGTGCGTATGTGGTAAGCCCCTTACACAAGGTCAAATTGTTTGCTTTAATTACGATGCTCACCCTGCGACTGCTAAATTTAAAAACGGTCTTCCTCGAAGCGTATCTATCGCTCTTGAGGCGTACCGCAAAGGCAAGGCCGCAGCTGGGGCGACATCAGGTGGTTCCCCCAGCGGTGACAAGAGCAAATACATCCCGGGAACCAAAGGTAAAGGCAAAGGAGGCAAGAAGAACACCCGAGCGTTCGTGGCAAGCATCGTAGCCGACGAGTTGGCGCGCCGCGGAGTCTCGGATGAAAGCCTCGACCACTCCGCCTGACTGGCGGAGGCAGGCCCCGAGTCATGCGCAGCAAACGTCGCCCAATCAGCACGTTTGGACTCGGGGGCCGAAGCCATTCTTCTGCGTAGATCGACAGTGGAAGCTCACGAGTTCCCCTCGATGCCCGGCCCTCCGACGGCCGTGATGTTTGGTAATGGGCAAACGTCTGTAACCCGAGACCATGCGTCAATTGGTGAGCTCCCGGCGATCGTATGCAATGATAGAGACCTTAAGGAGGACCTGATCAGCGTCAACCCCCTATTGGACTCTGGATTTGTACTTACCATGGAATCGGACCACGGCATCCTGTTCAACGAGAAGACTCAGCAAACGATTCACGTCAAGAGACAAGGACCTCGTTGGTCTATCGACCTACACGACCTCGCCCAGGCTGTGTCAGTTCAACCCGACCTCGAGAGTAACCCTGCTATCACCGAATTAGTACAGGCGAATGCGGTCATGAACACGATACCGGCGTCGATAAGAGACAAGGTAATATCTCTTCACGAGCGCATGGGACATGCGCACGCCGAGGCGATGTGTACCGCGATCTCAGGCGACTCCCCGGCATGGACGCACTGTGATTTAACTCCGGCGCAAATACGGCGAGTGATGCGAAAGCACAAGTGTCTCATTTGCCACTTGGCTAAGAGACCTCGGCCCAGCATCTCTCCACCCTCAGGCGATCGACGCGACTGGCCCCCCGGCTACTGCATCTCAGGAGACATCATCCCTGTGTCACCACCTGCACACGATGGGTCAACTATGTTCTTCCTATTCGCTGATGTTCGTACCGGATATATGGTAGTGTACACCGGGAAAGCAAAGGACGCCTTCCTCGAAGCCTTCAAGTCCGCCGTGAAGCACTTCGGCAGATGGGGACATCAAGTAAAAGCATTTCGCTCCGACGCCGAGACCGTGCTGAAGGACGGAAGAATGGGCCAGTACCTCGAAGAGAACGGCTATGTACATGAGCTCTCTACACCAGAGGCTCATTATCAAAACTTTGTTGAACGTTATGTCCAAACTATTAATAAATTTACCACAGCGTTGTTGCACGGGCAAGACATTCTGCAGTCAAAACATTGGGACTGGGCGCTCTTTCACGCCGTTGACTGCCGCAACCGAGTGCCTAATGTCAAGTGTTCGCCATCAACGCCCCACGAAGTCATTACCGGAGACCAGATCAACCTTGACAAGACATTTCAATTTACCTTCGGGGATCTCGTCGCCGTCCATATGCCTAAGGAGAAGCGAAATTGGAAATTCGATTTGCGGTGGGATGTCGGAGTGTACATCGGACAGCCCCCTCATTCAGTCGAGGCTGCACTCGTCTATTTCCCGTATCGTAACGCGGTGCTTGTGAGGACGGATGTGGCAAAGCTAGACATAACGGAGGAAGCTTACAAGAAGTTTTATTTTAAAAGGTATGACATCTCTGGAAGCTCGATATCTACGGCCACCAGGATTCACCACCGCATCGAGGAGTGCCTCGTTAACTTCGACAAGCCCCCTGAGGAACCCGTAAATGACTCGGTTAACCTACAGCCGATGACAACAACCCTCATGGAGCCTGAAGAAGTACCTCAGCAGTTATTGACCGACGTGCGTAAGAAGGTTGCCAAGCGATGGGGGAATCTACCGGCGCCTAGGATCACTCGCTCTCGAGCCCAGAAGATCGCCGCCAACTTGTGCCTCATTGATGATGACGAGTACCTTGATACGCTGGTTTCTACCACAGTGAAAGCATTCCTCGCCCGAGCTGGAGGCCCCAAAGTGTATCAAGCTCTTGACTCCTCGATGAGAGACCAGTGGATCACCGCGATGTACGAGGAGATCGTAGAGACCATGCTCAATACTACGAGGACGTTAGTGCCAGAGGACATAGACGAGTCGAAGCCCTATCACCTTATTCACACTACGATGCAACTCAAGATCAAGATGAAGACCGATACTATCGTTGACAAACTGAAGGCTCGTTTGTGTGCTTGTGGCAATGAGCTGACTGAAGTCGATCACGAGACATATTCGCCGACTGTGTCAAATTTGACTCACGCGATCATGCTTCAAATCGCCGTACACGACAGGATGATTCTGCAACTGATCGACACTAAGTCCGCGTATTTGTGCCAAGATTATCCTCAGGATAGCACACCGCTCTATGTTATTTTGCCGAAGAAGGTCGCTGAAGTCCTTGGTTTAAATCCGGATCAAACATACCGAGTTAAGAGATACATCTACGGTTTACCCGACGCTGGACGCGCTTACTACGACGCCTACTCCTCCCACCTTCTAGAAAACGGTTTCCGCCGCAGTGTCTCGGATCTCTGTCTCTTCTTCAAGATCATTGAGCCCACACGTAGAGTCTACGTTTGGATTCATGTTGATGATACTCTCATCGCCGCTGACCGCCTTGAAGACATTGAGAGCTTCAAGGAGATCATGAAGAAGCGATTTGAGATCACCGTCAATGCCGAGGCCGACCACCATCTAGGCGTAAACATTACAACCTTGGAAGACGGATCTCTCCAACTTACCCAGACCAAGCTGCTCAACAGCATCTTTACCGAGTTCGAAGAGCATCTGCCGAAGTCGAACAGCCGGAATCGCGTGCCACTCAACCCTAACCGACAGTCAAGCAACAGCGACCCTTTCGACAGGAAGCAATACCTTCATCTTCTCGGGATGCTCAATTATCTTCTTAGAAGCCGACCGGATATAGCTACCGCGGTCTCGTTTGCCTCAACTAAAGCCAGCAACCCTACCCATGATGATTATCTGGCAGCATTGGATATTGTGAAATACCTCTGGCAGACAAGGGACCTCGGTCTTATCATTCACCCCGGTGAGCCGCATGAACCGCTCAACCTCAAGTGTTATGTAGATGCCTCGTTCCTTTCGCACGACGACTCGCGCGGGCACACTGGCTATTGCATTGGGATCGGAGACCTCGGAGCATTCTACTCCAAGTCGACGAAGCAACAGCTCGTCGCGACGTCATCTACCCATGCGGAAGTGAAGTCCCTCTACCAATTGGTAGTTGACCTAATCTTCATCATCAACCTGTGTGACGAAATCGAGCGCTCTATCAACTTACCGGTGGTCATCTTTGAAGATAACAACCCGACTGTTCAGTTGTCAGGATCTCTCTCCTCCCGCGTCAAGCGATCTAAGCACTTTTTAATGCTCGTCAATTTTATTCGGCAATACGTTACCCTCGGTCTGATCGAAGTTCAGAAGGTGGCCTCGGAGGATAACATCGCCGACGTCCTGACGAAACCCCTGGCGTGGAAGGACTTCAGCCGGAAGGCGAGAAGATTACTCGGCCTCCTCTTGAGCGAAGATCCCGAAGCCGTAGAGGATACAGACGATACCTAAGTATGATAAGGTATTAAATCATTCGTTTTCATACAAACAAACCTTGTATCGGCAGCGCTTTCCTAGCCAGTTGTCCGGACGCGGACCGGTGAGAGGAATCCTGGCGCGATACAATCCGGCTGAGTGCCAGGAACCTAAACTCTTCTTCAGCCATGGTCACATGTCGAGAGCAGTCAGCGAGCCGGAAGCATGCTTCCACTCGCCGACTCTCTGTGGGGGAGGTGCTCCCGCCCGGGCGACTATATATGTGAATCATGAGCTAGATTCGATCGAGTATCAAGGTATATTCATACCTTGAGGGGTCGATAGAAGCTGAGCGCTGTCTGTCTGACGACACCCCTAACTCGAACTACACCTAGCATCTGCAGTCAACGGAAATCCCGGCGAGAACGAGGTGTAGTCCATATGGCAACACTGCCAAAGATGAGGACGACACCTCTCCAGCGGTATCCGACTGCTCATCTCGCGAGAACCAAGGGCCCCCAGCCCTCGGAATTCTCTTGACCGATGCTGAGGGTCACCGGAAAGAGGAAGCGACGCACCAGTTGGACGGAGACTCAGTCAGTCTAACGGCAGCCTGCCGCTCGCGACACTTGTATCTCCCAACTGTGAGATGCGGAGCCCTCAACTCCTTGCATGTGCATGCTACTGTATGCTACTGTGCCTCTATGTCCGGATCTCGACACCGATCCTCGCTTAGGGGAGGTGTGTCGCAGGTAACGGCTGCGGGCTAGTAACCCGTATGTGTAAGCTCGGCTATAGTCGACTACCATACACAGCAACAGTGAGCAAATAATGGTTTAGTATATATATAAATATATATTTTATTGCTTAACCATTATTTAACCATTAACCATGTATTAGCAAAAGACAGCAACATCTATATGTAACGGCTGTGAGAGACCCTGCGGGCGAGATCCAAGGTCATGCTGACTGCTACTCTACACTGGAGGATGCTGCATCACCACTGGATGGCAAGCTGCTAACGTCATCAAGATCCTTGGAGCCTCTCTTATCCTTTTGATACCTTCAAGACCCTTCGGCCTCTCTGTGATTGTTACATTAGAGAAGTCTGTTGTCTAGGATTTTACTGATCTATCAGTAACCTTAAACAACACCCGCTTACCTCAACAAGTTACGGTAGCATCTGATATAAAATCCTATCCAATGGATAGCGAGTCCGCTGATCGCTTCGTTCCCAAAGATTTCCCCATCTATACCTGGAATAGCAAGCAAGACGGAAAAGATCAGTATGCAAGATTCGCTTCGGAATTTATTAGCTCCATCAAGCATCTACGCTATCTACTCGAGCCTGGAGCTGTTGAACGCCGTCTTGGAGAACACCCTGGACCGCAGCCAGCTCAAGCAGCATTGAGAAAGGAGTGGAAGGAGGAAATGCGTGACTACAAGAGGAAAGTCGACAAAATCGATGAACACTTCTCGACTGCCCTCGGAACCCTTGAAAACTCTTTCCACTTCGGAACGGCTCCTAGACACATCATCGCGAAAGCAATCAACAATCCACCTCCTGGTTTACCTGTCAACCAGTGGAACTATCAACGAAAGTTCGAAGCCGCTTGGGAGGCCCTCCGCGCGGAGTACCAGCCGTCTACCCCGGTCGACCTGAGCCAGCTTCGCGAGCAAATCTTCGCTTTGGACGATCAAGGTCCCGGAGGATTCGACACCTTTCGCTCGGAGTTCCACCGTCTTCATGCTGAGATCCTCGCAACTAGAGTGCCTGATGCCATCCTACCTAGAGAGCTCAATGGCATTGTTAGGGAAGGAATCAAGAACCAAACCGTATGGGGATTGGTCGGGTATCGACTCTATGAGGCAGATCCTAATGCTCCGTGGGAGAGGACCTTTGAAGCCGTGGCCAACCTTCTCACGTCATTCCGCTCGAAAGGCATGGAC
>JAJYVK010000115.1 GCA_021792075.1 Actinomycetes bacterium
GTTCGGGAGGTCGCGTGGCAATGACGCGGACATTGGCGGCAGAGGTCCAAAAGCCAAAGCTTGTTAGCCGGGGCCAGAAGCCTCTGCCTTCAGGCGGAGGTAGTTCACGGCATGCGAACGACATAGAACCACCCGAGCCCGCAACGACACCGCTTCTTAGGACCATTCACCCGATCACCAGTGTGACCCTTTGGCCGGTGCTCTGTTACGATAACCAAGTCTCCGATGCCGCGGTACAACCCGCACATTTCTGACAAACAAGGGGCTCGGTTCTCTAGAACTGCTCACCCCCATAAAACGTTCGCCGCTAACACTGCTAATGTGCTGCGAATCAAGACGAGCAGCATAGACTAGCGTATCTCTCGGGATTCCGTCTCGGCCTTGCACAAAATATGGAACTCTGCATCGCGAACCTTGTCAGTCACAGCTGGAAATATCCAAATGAAAAAGCACAACAAACGCAGAAAAGCGAGAGCACGTGACGAGAGTCGGAAAGCTCCAAATTCCTTGGACTACCAAGGCTACGGTATTTATGAAATTGTTTCGGATCCACTTACAGGCTACGAAGCCTCGCTTCGAGCGATCCAGGGCTACCAAGCCCTCAAAAGCTATACATGTCCCGAGTGCAATGACATCATTGAAAAAGGGTCCACACATTTAGTCGTGGTACCTAATGACGCTCCAGATCTGCGGCGCCACTGGCACCACTACTGCTGGGTGCGACGCCAAAACAGAGTTCCAACCTCAAAGTCA
The DNA here is from genome assembly GCA_021792075.1 of Actinomycetes bacterium. GTDB lineage: Bacteria > Actinomycetota > Acidimicrobiia > Acidimicrobiales > Acidimicrobiaceae > SCQM01. The sequence continues at coordinate 754 of JAJYVK010000115.1, forward strand.
CAGCGCAAGAATTCCAAGCGCTAATCAGGTTTAGACCGACGCACAATCACTAAAGATGCACCAGCTTCGTGAAGATAACCATAGTTCAACGGAGACAGCGCGCGACGATTCAAGCCCCCGAGTCAAGCCCATTAATGCTGTCTTTAGTTCTGCTCGGATTCAGATTTCTTGATGCTCAGGTAGTTTTTCTATATTGACATCTCGGAAGGTCACCACTTTGACGTTGTCGACAAAACGGACCGGCCTATACATGTCCCAGACCCAAGCGTCTTTGAGTTCCACCTGGAAATACGACCTGTCTCCTTCTCCAAGCGGAGTGATTTTGACCTCGTTCGTAAGGTAGAACCTGCGTTCCGTCTCAACGGCATACTGAAACATTGGAAGAACCGCCCTGTACTCCTGGTAAAGGGCAAGCTCAATCTCTGTCTCATAATTTTCAAGATCTTCTGAGCTCATATGTACTCTCCAACCTTTAACTGAACAATGGAGTGGCCAAAGTTCACCTGAGCCACTCCATTTGAAAAAAGTAAACCAGCACTGAATATAATTCTTAGCGCTTTTCTTTGATCTTCGCGGCCTTTCCGACCCGATCTCTCAAATAGTAGAGTTTTGCCCTGCGAACATCACCCCTAGAGACGACTTCCAGTGTCGCAATTATCGGAGAGTGAACGGGGAAGATTCGTTCCACGCCAACGCCAAAAGAAACCTTACGAACCGTAAAGGTCTCCTGAAGCCCTGAACCGGATTTCCTGATCACGACACCTTGAAATATCTGGACTCTTTCCCTGGTGCCTTCTACCACCCTTACGTGCACTTTGACAGTGTCGCCGGGTCCAAAAGCGGGTACGTCTTCTCGAAGACTTTCCCTATCAACTAGGTCGGTTGGCTTCATCGTTCTTGGAACTCCTAAAAATTATTCAGAGACTTTATAAGAATAACCGTGCTTTGCAAGAATCCGCTCATCCTCTTTGCTAAGACCGCCTCGCGCCCGAATAAGGTCCGGCCGATGGATGATGGTTCTATAGAGCGCGGCAGCCCTGCGCCACTCTGCAATCAGTGCATGATTGCCAGAGAGCAGAACCTCTGGAACCTCCAATCCATCGAAGCTGGCCGGTCTAGTGTAGTGGGGATACTCAAGCAATCCCTCCGCGAAGCTCTCCTCAACGGAAGATTCTACGTTGCCCAAGACCCCACCGATCAGCCTCACCGTGCTCTCGATAACCGCGAGCGCTGCGAGTTCGCCCCCCGCTAGCACAAAATCGCCGATGGAAAGCTCGAAGTCCACGATGTTGTCGATAATTCTCTGATCCAACCCCTCGTACCTGCCGCACAACAGGGTGAATCCGTCGCCGGTGCTGAGCTCTTTTGCTACCTTCTGGCTGAACACTCGGCCCGCGGGCGAGAGTGCAATTATTGGTTTAGGAGGTCTACGATCCGCGACCAAATCGAACACCGGCTGACACATCATCACCATTCCCGGCCCCCCTCCGAACGGAGCGTCATCTACGGTCTTGTGCAGATCTCTTGCATAGTCTCGCGGATCATGGACATCAACGGAGAATATTTGGCGTTCACGGGCTTTCGACAATAGAGAGAAGGAAAGGTAGGCCTCGATCAGCTCGGGGAATAATGAAATGACGGCAATTTGCACCTAAGACTCGCTCTCTATAAGTCCCTCTGGTATCTCGACATGGATCTGCTTGCTTTGCCGATAGTCTGGGGCATCGTCTTTGAGAAAGACAAGTGGTATAAGCAGGCCCGAATCCAGAACGAGCAGGTCAGAAGCTGGATTTACTTCTAGGGCATTGACGGAACCGAGGAGTTCTCCCTGCTGATCATAGACAGGAAGCCCCACGATCTCGTCAATCCAGATTTCGCTTTCGTCCGTGAGGGGAGGAGCCGACAGGGCTTTACCTCGCAAAGATTCCGCAAGAGTTCTGTTGCCGATCCCGTCGAAACGAACGATCCAACGGCCCAGATGCGGAGAGGAGGCGACGATCTCCAGTTCTCTGCCTGAACAGTAAAGGGTTGTCCCAGGTAGGACTCTCTCCGACCTGTTTGTGGTCAACGCAACGATCACTTCGCCCTTGATGCCATGTGCCTTGACTATGTAGCCGACTTCAACCATTCTTTCGGCCATCGCGACATTTCTGTCCTATCGCTCGACTATCTCCACCGAGGCATCCAAACCCTCACGAGCACCCGCCGCGCGTACAATAGTCCTAATTGAATACGCCACGCGGCCCTTGCGGCCTATCACCTTACCCATGTCTTCATCGGCAACCTGAAGTGTGAGATGAAGCTTGCCATCCTCAGAAATCTCACGCCTAATGCTGATGGCATCAGCATTGTCCACTACTTGCGATGCAAGGTACCTAAGAACCGACACAGCCAGTTCTTCCTCGGTTTCTTCAGACTCTTTGTGATCCAACGGCTCAGTTGTACTCACTGGATTAATCAGCCGCCTTTGCCTTGAACTGGTCCCAAGCACCCGAAATCTTCAACAACTTACCAACGGTCTCGGTTGGCTGAGCACCCTGGCGCAGCCACTTGACCGCTGCTTCGTTGTTGACGACGATCTTTGACTGCTCCTGCTTAGGGTCGTAATGCCCCAGTATCTCTATGAACCGACCATCTCTAGGTGAACGGGAGTCGGCAGCAATAATCCTGTATGTAGGCTGCTTCTTCTTTCCCATTCGAACTAACCGTAGCTTCACCGCCACTAACTGCTCCTTGTTCTTTCTAAAACCAATTGGACTGAGGCCATCTAGATCAATCCCAAAAATATGGCATCAGTCATCAGCCGCTATAGTCTAAGGTCTTTCCCCGTAAATCACTGCAACGCCCACCTATTGTCTATTCGGGCGGCTAACCATTAGTCTAGGCTAGCGTCGCTTCTTCTTCCTATTGTTTGCCCGATTTGGTGACTTTTTGGTAGCAGAAGGGCCTCCCATGCCCATTGAGCGCATCATTTTCTGCATATCTTTGAATTGCTTGAGCAGAGCGCCCACTGCAGTAGTAGTGGTTCCGGCGCCCTTGGCAATCCTCAAGCGTCTAGAACCATCTATCGAGTCAGGATTAGCTCTCTCCGCCCTCGTCATTGAGGAGATGATTGCCTCGACTTTCACCAACTCGTGCTCGTTGATGTCGGCATTGCGTATCTCCTTCGGAACCCCAGGAAGCATCGAGAGCACGCCTTTCAGTGGCCCCATCTTCTTAACCTGCTGCATCTGCTCCAAAAAGTCTTCAAGGTCGAACTTACCTCCCTTGAGCTTTTTCGCACCTTTCTCTGCGATTTCCTTGTCAAGATTCCGCTCGGCCTGTTCGATCAGGGTAAGGACATCGCCCATGCCGAGGATCCGGTTTGCCATGCGGTCTGGATAAAACAGGTCAAAATCCGCAAGCTTTTCGCCAGTTGAAACGAAGGTTATAGGCTTCCCAACCACCTGACGCACGGATAGGGCTGCTCCACCTCTAGCGTCACCGTCCAACTTGGTGAGAATGATCCCATCTAGCGCAAGCGCCTCATTGAAAACCTTTGCTGAATTAACGGCGTCCTGGCCTACCATTGCATCGATGACCAAGAAGGTGTAGTTGGGAGATATCGAGTCCGAAATCCGACTGACCTCGTCCATCAGTTCCTGGTCTATCGAAAGCCGGCCTGCGGTGTCGACGACCACAACATCCTTTCCAATCCTTCGCGCCTCTTCGACCCCCGCGACGGCGGTTCGCACCGGGTCACCCTCAAGCGAGAATACCGGCACGTTTGCCTGCCCACCCAGCACACGCAGCTGCTCCACGGCAGCCGGACGCTGAAGGTCAGCCCCAACCAGCAACGGATTTCTCCCATGGTGACGAAACCACAGAGCAAGCTTGGCCGCTGCGGTCGTCTTGCCGACTCCCTGCAGACCAGCCAAGAGCACTATCGTCGGAGGTCGGCTTGCATAGGTTATCTTAAGGTTCTGGCCTCCCAGGGCATTTGTAAGCTCAGTATTGACAACTTTGATAACGTGCTGCGCAGGAGATAGGCTCTTCGCCAGCTCCTCGCCAACAGTGTTCTCCCTTACACGCTCTATGAACGAGCGCACCACCCCGACATTTACATCCGCTTCAATCAGGGCAGCCCGTATCTCGCGGAGGACCGCATCAACCTCGGCCTCGCTTAGCCTTCCCTTGCCCCGAATACGGGAAAAAATCTCTTCAAATCGATCAGTAAGGTTATCGAACATCAGTTAACACCCAGATTCAGTTTTTACGCGTCATTTCCAGCTTCGAGCAGGGCATCGAGGAATTCATCCGGCGAAAATAGTATAAGGTCGCCAACCTTCTCCCCGACTCCGACCATCTTGATTGGTACGCCCAACTCCGCTTCCGCCGCCAAAGCGATTCCACCCTTTGCTGATCCGTCGAGCTTGGTGAGTATTACTCCTGTAATTCCTGCCGCTTTTGCGAACTCCCTCGCCTGGACCAGACCATTCTGGCCGGTAGTCGCATCTAGTACTAGCAGCACCTCGGTTAGGTGGCCTGGCTCTTTCTCCGCGGTGCGCCTAAGCTTGTGCAATTCATCCATTAGGTTCGACTTGGTATGAAGACGGCCTGCAGTATCCGCGATGACCACATCATAACCCCTTGCCGCGGCCTTCTGGATCGAGTCGTAGACAACCGAAGATGGATCGGCGCCAGGAATGGATCGCACTATATCAGCCCCTGTACGCTCAGCCCACATCTGCAGTTGGTCTGCTGCCGCCGCCCTGAAGGTATCCCCGGCCGCCAATATCACCCTCTTTCCATCAGCGGAAACCATGGCTGAGAGCTTTCCTATCGACGTAGTCTTCCCAACTCCATTCACACCAACAACCAGCCACACGGTCGGTGACTCCTCCGAGTATTCGAGATCCCGATCCCGATCTACAAAAAGGCTCCTCAGCTCCGATCTGACTGCATTTGCCATGGTTGCTCCGTCAGAAAAGTCGCTGGCTGCCAGCTGCTTTTTGGCCCCCTCGATGACCTTGGAGGTCAGATCGAGCCCGAGATCGGAAAGAAGGAGGGTCTCTTCGAGTTCATCCCATAGGAGTTGGTCGTGGCTGTCACCTCCCAAAATTCTCCCAACCATCCTGCTGAAGGCGACACGGGTCC
>JAJYVK010000116.1 GCA_021792075.1 Actinomycetes bacterium
GACCAGGAGACGCCAGACGAGGATGACCCCAATTATGACGGATACGTCGTCTACGATTTACTTACATATTTGCAGGGGATGCTAATCGACGAGATGCAGACTGAGGAGCGGAGCTAACGATCAAAGATCGCGAGTTCCAAGTCTAAGACTGGGACCGCCGCGAGACCACGGGTCCCGCTATGTCAGCCGTTGAATAATTCCAAAGAACCTAAGGACATGGAATGAGTCAGGCTTCCAAAAGAGTTGCAGCTACTGGATTTGCAGCACACCCAAGGGCGGCCACATTGGTCCAGAATTGTCTGTCCGGATCGATCGAGTTCGACTTCTTGGAGCCACCTCTTGATCGAGAGATGCTATTCGACCTTCAGGCACTGATAATAGGTCCTGCGTTCGACTTCAAATCTGACCTGTATGCCTCGGACATAAATGACGCTTCACAAAAAGGCGTGAACGTAGTCGTGCTGGGCCCGTCATGCGGTTCGGGCTCCCCTGCTTGGCAGAAGCTCACTGGAGTCGAGGCGGTTACCTCCAAGCCCGCAGGTGAGTGGTTCTTCAAAATCCAAGACTTCCCACCACTGACAGCACGCCTTTCGAACGAGTTCGTCGCGGTCGGCCAGCTGACGGCTCTCGAACTTCGAGATGACGCCAAGGCGCTCCTGACGACAAGCATCGCGTTCAGAGACCATATAACCGCAGCGATCAGACGTCTTCCATCTTCCAGCGTCTGCACGTTTGGCTTCAACCCGACTTCGGATCATCTCTCCCGGGATCTCGAAGCGTTGATCAGGAGAGCCGCGATGACAGGAGCCAATACCAAAGCGGGACCTTCCTCTCTCGGCGTGGGAATCATAGGCTACGGCGCCTTCGGGGGGATGGGGAGCTATCATGCGGCTGCCGTGTCCGCGGTACCCGGACTCCATCTGGCGGCCGTTGTCGACAACGACCCCCTAAGACGCGATGCTGCAGCGATGGAGTTCCCAAGCGTAAAGGCGTACCGGTCGGCAGATGAGCTGGCTTTAGATGACGCGGTGGACATCTGCATCGTGGCCACTCCCCCGGTTAGCCATGCAGAGCTTTCGATGGCGCTTCTCGATGCGGGCAAGCACGTGATCAGCGAAAAACCTATGTGCCTGACCCTCAGGGAAGCCAATCGTCTTATTGCCAAGGCCAAGGAAAGAGACAGGATGCTGAGCGTGAACCAGAATCGCAGATGGGACCGCGACTTCCGCTCAGTAGCCAAGGCGGTATCGGACGGAAAGGTCGGAAACCTCTTCAACATCGAAACTTTTGTAGGCGGCTTCGAGCACCCCTGTAGAGCCTGGCACTCAGAAGAGTCTGTCTCTGGTGGAGCAGTCTTCGACTGGGGCTCCCATCATGTCGACCAGATAGTCCAGCTCTACGGCGGCGCCCCTGCCAAGGTGAGCGCGTCGCAGCACAAGCGAGTATGGCACGACGTCACCAACGTCGATCAGATACGGGTGCACATGCTTTTGGAGGATGGCCGGGAGGCCGAGTTCTTCCAGAGCGACATTGCTGCGATCAGAAAACCAAAGTACTTTATCCAGGGAACTATTGGTACTATCGTTGGCCATTATCGCCCGATAGTCGAGGAAACCGTTAGCTTGCCTTTTGGTTACGAAGAACACGAGCATCACTACGCGGAGGCTCCTGCCGAGTTGAGACTGGCAAGATATGAAAGCGAGCGCGGATTGGCCCTAGAGACTATCCCGCTGGCAAGCCAGCAGAGGTTCGCCTTTCATAGAAACATCGCTAACCACCTGCTGCTCGGAGAGCCCCTGGCTGTGACTCCAGAATCCGTTGCGACGGTCATCGCAACCTTGGAAGCAGCCCAGCTATCAAGCTCCACGGATTCTCAATATGTCAAGCTAAGCGAGGTTGAATGCTGAGAGCGAAAAGAGATTCAAGCAGCTTCAAGAAAATTCGTGTAGGCGTCATAGGAGCGACCTCTTATGTCGCCAAGGCGGCCGTAATTCCTGCTATCCACTCGTCGTCGAAGGCTGAATTAGTGGCCATGGCGTCTAGAAGCGACAAGAGAAAGCTTCCGTACAGCCATGGAATAGAGCTCTATGACAGCTATGAAGAGCTGATGCAGGCGGACGGCATCGACGCCGTTTACATCCCGATACCAAACGCGCTTCATGCCGAAACAGCAAAGTTCGCGATGGCCAATGGAAAGCACGTGCTGTGCGAGAAGCCGCTTGCGACCTCAGCACAGGAAATCAGAGAACTTGCATCCTTCGCCAATGTCAATCAGAAAATCTTGATGGAAGCGTATATGACCCATTACCACCCAAGGAACCAAGAGCTGATGGGAGTTGTGTCGGCCAGAAACGCGGTCAAGGTCCGGCACGTTCATGCAGGCTTCACCGGGACGCTGGAGCGAGCAGACGACTTCAGGTGGAGACCAGAGATGGGAGGAGGCTCGCTCCGGGATGTCGGCGTCTACCTCATATCGCCGATACTCGAAGCGGCTGGTCAGTTGCCGGAGTCCGTATACGGCCAGGCGGTCTACGCCGCATCTGGAGTAGACGAGAGTTTCACTGGCCTTCTGAATTTCAGCGACGGAATGACCGCCACAATTTTCTCCTCCTTCGTTTCAGGTGAGGGGCAGTACCTCCGATACACCCTCGAGAAGGGCAGGATCAGCCTGGTCAACGCGTTCACACCGACACTCGAGGACAACATCTTCGAGGTGAGCAACCTGAACGGCCGGCTGCAAAAGTTCAAGACCAAACCCGCCAACTCCTATCTCGAGATGGTCGACCACTTCTGCGACCTCGTCAATAACCACGTGCCGCCTTTGAGGCCTCTTTCGAGCACCTTGCTGGTTCAAACGATCATCGATAACCTGCTTCTCTCTGCTCAAAATCGTCAGATCGTCTACCTTGGTCAATCCTCCCAGCTAGATCCAACCAATTCTGCTTAATGGAAATACTCTCCTGCTGGTTGCGGTTTTACTTACCATGAAGACAGAGTCGGTGAGAGTAAGCAGCGACTGCAGCGTTGTAGTGGATATCATAGATGGCAAACGTGACGGCTTTTTGCTGGTCCACGGCTTAGCTTCCAACGCGAGGCTGTGGGATGGCGTGGCAGACGAACTCGGCAAACTCGGCTATAGGGTCGCAATAGTTGATCTGCGAGGACATGGCAGGTCTGACAAACCCGAGACTGGATATGACTTTGCCACGATCTCAGCAGATCTGGCTCACGTCCTAGAACAGCTCAACAGGACAGACGGCTTTTCCAAGCCCGTTGTCGTCGGCCAATCATGGGGGGCATCTGTAGCCGAGTCGTTTGGGGCTGAACACCCTGAGTTGACTCGAGGCATCGTTGCGGTAGACGGTGGAATGACCGCTCTTGCTGAGCGATTTCCCGAATGGTCGGAGTGCAAATTGATCCTCGCCCCACCCAACATGACAGGGATCCCATGGGAGCATTTCGAATCCGTGGTTCGCTCTAACCATCCCGACTGGCCAGAAAGCGGAATCCGAGGTGTCCTTGCCAATATGGAAAGGCTTGCTGACGGAACGTTCCGACCGTGGCTGAGCCGCGATCATCACTTCGAAATTCTCTGGCACCTCTGGCAATACAATCCGTTTGAAACCTGCGCAAGGCTGAAAGTACCGATCCTTTTTGTCCCTGCAGGAGGCGACGCCACCCGCGACCAGGAAAAGCAGAACGGGCTAGAAAGGCTGCTGGGGCAGGTGCAAAACGCGAAGGCAGTTTGGTTCAGCCCTGCGGACCACGATATCCACGCGCAGTACCCACTACGGCTATCGATTCTATTGCATTCCGAAGTGTTGACGGGAATCTTCTCATGACAGAGAAGCCAACAATCTTGACGATCATGGGATCGGGCGAGACATCCCCAACGATGGTCAAAACCCATAGAGAAAATATCGCCATGCTGAAAAAGAAGAGCCCATCTGGTGTGATCCTTGATACACCGTTCGGATTCCAGAGCAATGCCGACGACATCTCTATGAAGGCAATCGAATACTTCAAGGTCTCGGTCAATATCGATTGCGAGATAGCCTCTTTTAGATCAGCCGAGGTCGACTCCTTGAACAGGGAGAAGTTCTTCTCGAAGCTCAGAAGAGCGGAGTTCATATTTGCAGGCCCGGGAAGCCCAACCTATGCGCTCAGGCAATGGAGAAACACTCCGGTACCCACAATCTTGACGAACAAGCTGCTAAAGGGCCCAGCCATAGTGACATTTTCAAGCGCGGCGGCTTTGACGCTTGGAAGCCACACCGTCCCCGTCTACGAGATCTACAAGGCCGGAGGTGACCCCGACTGGGTGGGCGGCCTCGATATCCTCGGAAACTTCGGGATACGGGGTGCTGTCATTCCACACTTCAACAACACGGAGGGTGGAAATCATGATACGCGATACTGCTATCTAGGGCAGGAACGTCTAGAGCTCATGGAGTCCCGGCTGAAGGACGGGGAGTCGATCTTTGGAATAGATGAACACACAGCTATCACCATCAACCTTGTAGATGAGACCGTAGCCATCAGTGGCAACGGAACCTTCAATATCCGAAACCAGGGGCGTCAGGCGAGCTTTGAAAGCGGGACGACTCTGCCGCTCTCGTCGCTTAGGAACACCGAGGCTTTTTTCAGGGGACGGGTCCGGCCAAATCAAGAGCCGTCGAGGCCAAAGGATGAGGTGCTTTCACACCAGGTCTCCGCCCACGATGGCGTGTCCCCGCTGCGCGTAGCGGTAGAGGAATCACAATCTGAATTTGAAAGGGCATTGGATGAAAAGGACGTGGACGCAGCCACAAAGGTGGCGCTCACACTACAAGGCGAAACCGAGAAGTGGCAGACAGAGACCTTCCAATCCGACGAGATGGAGCAGGCTAGGTCGGCCCTTCGCTCGATGATACTTAGACTCGGTGAACTGGCAAAGCATGGCATCACCGATCCAGAGGAGATATTCGGACCTTTTGTCGAGCTGGCAATGGAGATCAGGCTGAAAGCCAGGGAGCAGAAGCACTGGGAATACTCAGACAAGATCAGAGAGGGGCTGGAAGGTCTTGGAATTGAGGTGAGAGATATTCCTGGCGGCTCCGAGTGGATTTCAATCGGAAACAGGCGAAAGACCTACTAGTATTGACTCTCGCTGCTAATTGCCCCCATCGTCTAGCGGCCTAGGACATCGCCCTTTCACGGCGGTAACACGGGTTCAAATCCCGTTGGGGGTGCCAGATTCATCTCTGGAGTAGCTATGCTTTTGGTTCTACCCGGGCTACATTTTGCCCGCTGGGACCTGTGGTGCAGCTTGGAGTGCACGTCGGCCTGTCAAGCCGAAGGTCGCGGGTTCAAATCCCGTCAGGTCCGCAAACGGTATTGCCGTTGGGGTCGAGTAGCTCAGTTGGTAGAGCGCGCGCCTGAAAAGCGTGAGGTCACCGGATCGACGCCGGTCTCGACCACAAGTCAACCGCTCGACCTTTCAGCGGGAAGAGGTCAGCTATCGGACACGTGGTGTAACTGCCCTTTCATGTGGGCTGAAAACCCAAGCACAGAAGCTCCACGCCTGAACGGTACTGGGTCAGATAAGAAGCCACACCAGACCGCTCTCCATGGTTGAAAATCCGCGAGGCGACTGGATAGATCGGCCACAAAGCCAGCCGAATGCTGCACCTCCAAAGGCCAAAGACGCTTCGCCTTCATATCTGGCCCGTCCAGAAATGAAGCTGGATCTCCGATAAGCTGATCAACTCTTCACCACTCATCTCCTCGGCATCCTGGGAGATCTTGGAACGGACGAACTCGGCCGGATGGAGTACTGCACCGATTGTGCGCTTGGGATCCTCTGTCTTTTAGACTCGCTGATCATTGCCCTCAAATG
>JAJYVK010000117.1 GCA_021792075.1 Actinomycetes bacterium
GTGAGCGAGAATGTGACTCTGCCGGTCATCGATACTTTGGTGGGCAGATTTGGCTGGGTTCGCTCTGGACGGGAGGAGTCGATCGTTCAGTCGGTCTTGAGCCAATTCCGAATCCGCCTAGCCTCTCCGCATCTGCCATTCTCTGTGTTGAGTGGGGGAAGCCAACAGAAGGCGCTCATTGGTCGATGGGTTGGCAGCGCTCCGAAGGTTTTGATTCTCCAAGAGCCTACTGCCGGAGTGGACATTGGAGCGAGCCAGGACATCATTGCTATCCTTCGGGAGTTCGCTGAAAATGGTGGGACGGTCATCTTTTCTTCTGAGCAGTACGAGGATGTTGCAAGTCTGAGTGACAGGGTCCTCGTTTTTAGGGGCGGGAAGATAGTTTCGGTTCTTTCCGGCCTGGAGGTCACCCCAGACAACATTGTCGCCTATAGCTATGGCAAGGCTGACGCACAAGCTTCCAGTCCACAGTAAAGTCGGTTTTCCTGAGCTTCGTTGAGCGGTAATGAAAAGGGCGACTAGTTCTATAAAGCTGGCATCCTAGATCAGCGCGGCTTACCCAGTTGGCAGGTCAGCACTTGAAATGCCAGCCGAGCATTTCCCTTTGAGCCTTGTTTTTCAGTGATAGTCTTTACAGAAATAAAGAGTACGAGAGGCATAAAATGGCAGATTTGGACAGGATTGAGACCCTGGTGAGAACTGGTCCGAACACCGTTATGGGTGAGTATTTTCGCCGCTATTGGGTTCCGGTGATGTTGGAAAGTGAGCTACCCAAAGCGGGTTGTGCGCCGGTGCGCGTGAAGGTTATGGGCGAGGAGCTGGTTGGATTCCGTGATGAAGACAACCGCATAGCCCTGGTTCAGGAGTGGTGCCCGCATAGGGGAGCTTCGTTGTTTTTTGGTCGCAATGAGGGGTGTGGCCTCAGATGCTCGTTTCACGGATGGATGTATGACGTTACAGGGCAATGCATTGAAATGCCGTCTGAGCCCGAACAGAGCAGGTTCAAAGAGCGTATCGGGGTAACTGCCTATCCCTGCGAAATTCGTGGCGGAATCATATGGACCTATATGGGGCGAAAGGAGTTGATGCCACCCCTGCCAGCGTTGGAGTGGAGCCTTCTCCCGGAGACACATCGCTACTGTTCCAAGAGGCTCCAGGAGTGCAACTACCTTCAAGCCCTTGAGGGCGGAATTGATTCCAGCCATGTCTCTTTTCTTCACAGATACGATCTTGAGAGCGAGCCGCTCTTCATGCAGGCAAAGGGAAACGAGTATCTGAGAGCAGATACGCATCCGAAATTTGAGGTTGTCGAGTCTCTCGGAGGACTTTTGATAGGTGCAAGGAGGAATGCTGGCAACGATCAGTACTACTGGAGAATAACCCAGTTCCTTCTACCTTGGTTCACCCTTATCCCACCGTTTGGCGATCATGCTCTGGGCGGACACGCTTGGGTCCCCGTTGACGATGAAAACTGCATCGTGTGGAGTATTAACTTTCATCCGCACAGACCTCTCAGCCAACATGAGATAGAAGGGATCAACTCCGGGAGCGGAATCCATGCAGCTTTGATCCCGGGTAGCTTTCGCACCGTGGCCAACAGGGACAACGATTACTTGGTGGACCGGGTTGCTCAAGAGGATAAGCGGTCTTACAGCGGCATCTTTGGAGTCGGAATGCAGGATTCCGCGCTTCAGGAGTCCATCGGTCGGATTCAGGATAGGTCGCGGGAGCACCTAGGCACCTCCGATGTCGGGATCATAATGGCTCGCAGGCGCCTTTTTAAAGCAGCAATGGCGATGCATGAGGAGAATGTGCAGCCGCCTGCATTGGATACGGTAAGTCAGAGTGTCAGGGCTGCGTCAATCTTGCTTCCAAAGGGTCAGCCCTTTGCAGAGGGAGCTCAGAATGTGCTCGTGGCTCGTTCCGACGCAATGGTTGCCACCTTGTGAACGGCTTCAGTGACTCAGGAGAGATGAAATCGAAACTATCTGGTGGTGCAGGGCCAGATGTCGGCGACGTGGTCGTGATTCAGATCGGCGCACCGTCTAGGGAGGTGACACGCTGGACCGATGAACTTTCAGGATTGGCCGTTGTTCGGCCGGGTGAGGATCTTGGGGGCGTCTACCCCGCAAGGGACACGTTGGTTGTGACATATTGGCTTGATCCGGCATCTGGGCCTATGGACGCTGCGTTGGCTTTCCCTGATTTATCTAGGGTGATGCTTCCCTCCACGAGGGTCGTTGGGATCTTTCTCGATGTCGAGCGTGCAACTGCGCTGGCGGAGGGGGAGGTTCGGCAGATTTCGAGCCTGACGTGGCTGCGAGAGATATCGGACATGGTTGTGGTCTCGTCCGATATTGGCGCGGTCGTAGAGCTGGTGACTACCCTTGCAAAGGCGGCTGGATAGCGTTGTCGACGAAGTTGGCTGACTTTGGTGCCGCCGCGTTTCGGGATTGGAGACTCCGTTATCGGGTAAGTTCTGGCGTTGCATTTTGATTCGGCGAGCGAAAGCGGCTACTGTGATGTGTCATTTGTGGCCTGCAAAGGGGGTTCGAGAAAGCGATATTTAGGGCAATGGCAGGCTCCTCTTGAATGGGGGGCTGAAGACTATTGGATTCGGCAGTTCGGAGCCAGGGGGTGCCTTGTCCGTCAATGGAATCCATATTGATGCGTCATGGGCCGCGTGATAGCGGATGAGTATGTGAATATGTGCTGGAATCACCTGGCTAAGTTTTCATGTTAGAAATGGCTGGGGCAAGCAAGGCAGGGGAATTTTAATATGATTGACAAAGGATGGGGGATATGAAATTGGACCGCAAAGGGCCATTAGCGATCGTCGGCAGCCTGACTGCGTTGTCGTTGCTGGCAGCCGCATGTGGAAGTTCAAGCAGCTCTACTTCAACCACGACTACGGCAAAATCTGGCGGTGGCGCGACTACGACGGCAGCGGCCAAGCAGGATATTGTAGCTCAAGCCAAGGCGGAGATCGCCAAATACTCAGCGGTGCCCACTTTCACGGCTCCCGGGCCTGCGATTGATGCTGCAAAGCTCAAGGGCAAGACCATTCTGGTCGTTGAACATGACACTGTTGCCAACGCATTGGTTGAGATAACCAAAGGCATTCAGAGCGCGGGACAGCTTTTAGGCATAACGGTAGACACCTTCAATGGTCAGAGCACGGTTAGTACGATTGAACAGGGAATCCAGCAGGGTATCAACCAAAAAGTGGGCGCGATCATACTTGTCGGAGTAGCTACATCCTTGGTGCCGTCCTCAGTTGCCGCCGCCGATGCTGCGAAGATACCTGTAATCGGGGTTATCACCGGGCAGCCCGACACCAGTGCACCCGGTCAGGGCTTTGGGCAGGGGCTATATGGGGCATCAGGCCCATCTTATGAGGTGCTGGGAAGGCTGGTGGCCGACACCGCAATAGTGAATTCCAACGGCGGTGCTGTAAATGCGGCCGTGATCACCTTTGACAACCCGATTGGACCGGCAGTGATAAAAGGCGTCCAATCGGTGTTCAGCAGCTGTCCTAATTGCAAAGTGACCACTACCCAGGACATTGAGCCTCAGAACTGGCCTACAAAGACTGCAGGCGCGGTATCGTCTATGATCCTTTCCAACCCCAGTCTCAATTACATCTTCCCGGTCGCGGATACCATCGGAATCTTTGCAACAGCAGGGGTGAGCCAGGCTGGGGCGAGCGGAAAGGTGAACGTGGTCTCTGATGACGGTTCAAGTCCCGGCACCTTGGGCTTGGTGCAGAAAGGGCCGATCTTTTCTGCAGATCCAGGATATTCCGCGCCCTGGGCCGGCTGGGAGGCCATGGACCAGGCTTTGAGGGCTATGAGCGGTATGCAGCCAGGATCGCCATTTGTTCCTATCAGATATCTTGACAAATCGAATCTGGCGGGCGTTAATCTCACCGACCTGACAAATGTCTTTGGCAGCGCTTATGTCGCCGGCTATAAGCAGCTTTGGGGTCTGGGATAGTTCCACCGCGTTCAAAGGGTACAGATGGCGTCGCTTCAAAGGCGGCGCCATCGTTTTGGAGGCCTGGACTGAGCGGGCTTTATCGGGGCTCCGTGACTAAGCTGTGCTGGAAAGAGACGGACGCAGCGAAGTGTTTAGAGGATGGAACGGCAAGTGTCTCAGAAGGTCTTTCAGGCGAGTGTCACCTACGAGCCATTTCACAGTGAGATACGGGAGTTTTCTGTGCCCGCGATAGCGAGGGATTCTGGATTCTTGCGGGTTGAGGCAGCCGGTGTCTGTGGAAGTGACATCAATGCGCATTCGGAGCCGGCACCGGAGCGGATTCTAGGTCATGAAAATGTTGGCATCATCGAGCAACTCGGTGCCGAAGCGGCAGATCGATGGGGGTTGAAAGTTGGCGACCGGGTTGTCGTCGAGGAGTATTTGCCATGCGGTCGCTGCGGGACTTGCCGGACCACTGACTTCAGGTTTTGTTTCGAAAGTGACCCCTCCGAAGGCGGGATACGCTACGGATCCACCGGAATCTCGATCGATCCGGGTCTGTGGGGCGGATTTTCACAGTACATGTATCTGCACCCGCGCTCAGTACTACACCGGGCTCCGCTCGGTGTTTCTGCCGAGTACCTGACGCTGGCTCTTCCACTCGGGAATGGATTCGAATGGGCGTGCATAGAGGGTCGGTCTGGGCCCGGGATGACAGTTGTCATATACGGTCCAGGCCAGCAGGGGCTGGCTTCTGTCTACGCGGCCAAAAAAGCTGGAGCAGATATGGTAGTACTGCTCGGAACCAGCAGGGACAGCCATCGCCTTAGCGCCGGCCTCGCTCTCGGTGCTGACGTGGTGGTCAATGTGGATGGCGAGGACCCAGTATCTGTTGTGAGGGGACTCACCAGGGGAGCGATGGCGGATCTGGTCATAGATACTGCCAGGGGAGATGCCGGCACGCTGTCTGGTGGCATTGCGATGCTGAAACAGCGCGGCGCTCTTCTATATGCAACTGCTCAGAAGCAGGTGGCGGAGCTTCCCTTGAGCGATGCGCAGTGGAAGACGCTCACTTTGAAGGGGGTCAGGGGACACAGTTACGCCGCAGTCGAGTGGGCCATAGCCCAAATAGAGAGCAACCATGAGCTACTTTCAGTACTGTCGACCGGCTCATTTGGGCTAAACGACGTCGACACGGCAATAAGAGCCACGGCTGGAGAGACGGATCTCAAAAGCATCCACGTTTCGATTCTTCCCTGGAGCTAGCCAGCCTTCGGGTTGAAAAGGGATCCAAGTTCAACCCTCTGACCTGAGAACTCAAAGGTGAGGAGCTTCTTTGAGAGGGTCAGCCCCGTATAGTGCATGCCAGTCGGGAGCACGGCTATGTCGACGGGAACCGGTGCGACACTGCTGAACACTGAAGACGCAGGCGCCGAGTGATTCAGAGCGTTGACAGTCTCAGGGGTCAAATAGAGCAGGTTGTTTTTCAATTCAATCTTTGAGATGACCGTCAATGTTATCTGCTGGCCTTGGTAGCTAACCTGATTGGAGGTTCCTATCTGATTGTTTCCCACATAGAAGATTGAAGCTTTGCTGTTTGACCCGCTTTGGAGTGTGCTGGTAAGAGCGGAGTAGGCCAGTGACAGCGTTCCTGTGACTTGAGAGGCCCGAGTATTGCTCAAAGGGGCGTTGCTAGCGGGTGAGGCACCAGTTAAACCTGAGAGACGCATGTTGAGTTCCGCTCGGCCGAACATGCCGATTCGTGATTGTGAAGCTGAGATGACTGCGTTTGCCTGAGAGGAGGAAATCTGGCTGACGGGGTTGTTTGCAATGAATGCGACACTGACAGCTGAGTCGAAGCAGAAACCGGA
>JAJYVK010000118.1 GCA_021792075.1 Actinomycetes bacterium
CCAAGGTTCCCTCCCTGCGCGGTAGTCCAGTACGGTCGGATCCTCCTCGATCAACGGCTCCCTGAATGCCAGATTCAGATGAACCGGGCCCTGCCCCATGGGATTGGACACAGCTTCGTGAAATGCCCGGGATGCCAGCGCACGCCAGCGAGTCTTGTTCCCACTATCAGGAACCGATGGCGACGCACGAAATAGAACCACGTCCGAGAAGAGCTCCTCCTGTTCCATCGTCTGGGCAGCTCCAAACTTGTGAGCCTCCAATGGTCGATCTGCGGTCAGCACGATCATTGGAACCCCGGAATGGAAAGCCTCGGTGACACTCGGCCTCAAATTTGCTGCCGCGGTTCCCGAGGTAGTGAGCACCACCGTTGGTACTCCACTTACCTTCGAAAGCCCCAGGGCATAGAAACCCGCTGAACGCTCGTCTAAGACGATATGACTAGCAATGATCTTGCTCTCCCCCAGAGCAACTGCCATGGGCCCAGATCTCGAACCAGGCGCAATGACGGCGTCGGTAACACCAATCAACTCCCACTCACTGACTAAGCTAAGTGCAAATCCAAGATTCATTGACCCTTTTCCTTCCGGAATGTCCAAGGCGAGCCTAAATGCATTTCGAGACAAGCCAATCAGCTCTGGGCGGCGCTCATAAATTGAAAATCTCGAGAGGCGAGGCCACCACCACCACTCTTGCCTATACGCGCTATATTAGGACAGGCTCTGATCCCAGCCAACGAGTTGTCCTTCTGCATGGCTTCACTCAAAATTCATCCAGCTTTCGCAGCATCGCCTGCACGCTCGCACTTGGACATGGTTTCGAAGTGATCGCCGTCGATCTTCCCTGCCACGGAGGATCCTCCCATGTGGAAGCTGATCTCGAGCAAGCGGCGGAGATGCTTCTCGTTTTTGGAGCGGAATCGATCTGGGTGGGCTACTCGTTAGGAGCCCGTCATCTCTTGACACTCTGCCTCAGAGATCCCGAGAACAGTTGGAGGGCGGTATTTTCCGGAGTCAACCCTGGAATTCGCGATGAAGACGAAAGACGGCTGAGATACACCTCCGACCTCGCTTTGTCGCAAGAGCTGAGAGAGCTGCATGGAAATCCCAAGAGTTTTCGAAATTTCCTTGAGCAATGGACCTCATTGCCGCTCTTCCAACCAAGGGGACCTGCCAGCGAAGACATCGAGACAAGACTGCTCAACTATCCGGAGAGACTGGCCAAATCCATAGAAATATCGAGCATCGGAGTTCAGTCGGATCTATGGCCTCTCTTGGAAAGGCTTCACGGCAACTTTGTGTTTATAACCGGCGGGCAGGACGCAAAATATCTTCAGATTGCTGATTCCATCAACTCCCGGATTGGGAGCAATGACGGGATACGCATAGATACCCTGATAGTTGAGCGCTTAGGCCACTCAGCCATATTCGACCACCCGCAGAGCCTCGTCGACGCTGTCGTCTCGCTCTCGGACAGATGAAGGGTTCATTCAGGTGCCGATGCGCTCGTAGATCGTGCCCAACCCCGATTTAAGTGGTGCCAAAACCCGGAAGTTTTTCTCAAAGTAGGACTTCGTGGCGGCGGTCCATGGCACTCTTCGGCTGTTTTGCGGACTGAGCCAGACGTAGCTAGCATTTTGGAGCACCAAAAGCCAATTGGCGACTACTTTTTGAGCGAGTTGCGCGCCGCCGTCGATGGTTTCACCCCCACTGAGGGCTAGAGCGGTGCCGAAAGGGTCGAGCATCTTAGGACAATTAGGATTTGTCGAGATAAACCGGTTGGACGCAATCAAAAGTGAAACCTGATCGGAAACCACACAGGAGCCAACCGGGATTGCTGCCTCCGCCACCCTGCGAGGCAACGGAGCCGCGCCTGCCTGCGCCTGATACGCGAAATCCAAAATAGCCACCAGGGCCAGCGTAGAGCTGGCCAGTGCTATGCCGAGGCGCCCCCCACTATCACTGAAATCGCCCCATAAGTCCAACTTGAGGCTGGAGACCGCCATGGCAAACATCAGAGCGAGAAAAGGGACCTCGAAATCTGCGTAATGATAGTAGAAGTCGCTCGGCCACAAAAGAGCAAGAAATACAAGGATCGCCGCCAGGATGGCAGCGACAGAAAGACTGCTGGAATTGGCAAGCGTTCGCAGAATTGCGATGAATAGCACTGCAAAAAACGCCACTGAAAGCAAAAGAATGACTGCTTGGGTGTGGCCGACGAGCCAGATGAACGGGGTGGAACCGCTTATATCTTTCATCCGGGTCAGAAGTCCTACGCGGTTGCCAGGCGCTCGAGCCAGCTGGTCCACAATCACCTGGCTCACGAATGCGTGCGGCGCCATGACTATGAATGGAAGCGTGACTGCAAAAAAACCGGCCGCTATCCCAACCAGCAACAGCAATGGATTGCCAAGGCCCGATCTCTTTTTAGAGACCAGAGCAACGAGGAGTACCACCGCTGCTGGAATTATTGCCCAGGTCTTGATGGAGCCTGCAACACCGAAGAATACACCGCCAAGAAAGATAGCGCCCCTGGAAGGCCTGAAATGAAACGACTCGAAGCAAGAAACAAGTGCAAGAAGGCAGAAAAGGTTCAGATAAGGTTCGAGCAAAACCGTCTGCGACGATGCGATGGACTGCTCTTGAAGTGCCATCAGGCCACACGCCGCGACCACGGCGACCCTTCCTCGAGACCTGACGAGAAGACCAACAAGCGCTATGTTGACACCGTCTATGGCTACGGTCACAACTCGTGCGAAAGCCAAGCCCTTTGCTGTTCCGACCACCTTCGCCAAGAGCGCAATGGGGCTCAACAGGACCGCTATCCCAGGGGGCTGGACCAAGACATAGTCCTTGTAGGGGACTACGCCCTGGACAAGACGGATAGCTGCGCCAAAGTATACTCCGTCGTCATATTCGGTAATTCCGAAGAGGTGGCCGGGCCGCATGAGCAGATAGAGGCGGAGCAGCACGCCAACCGCGACGATGAGTAGTATGAGGCCTCGATGATCCGCGACGCGATTGCGTTCATAGGACGCATTAACTAATGGCAAGGCCACGTCTCGAAAACATTTCTTCTCGAGATGAACAAAAAAGTCTGACCTCCTCCCTCCATGAACGGAGGGAACTACTAACCGGGCTGGGACTCACTCCACTCCATTTTCTGCAGTTTGACGCCTCGCAGGGTTGCCATAGTAGGTCGCATGCAGCGCTATCCACCTCCTCCAACCGCAACTTTGTGCAAGCCATTCAATGGAGCGTGCACCTCGGCAATGTTAGCGCTTCCGTATACGCCGTACACCGGGATCGATTCACTCTTAGACTTTTTGGCACGCCTTTCGCTTCAATGGGCCGGCAGCGGACGCTGATGGCGAACAGCCGTATATATGTCCGAACCCTTAGCTCTCGGTGCACTCGCTAGCTGCTATGGTTTCTGAATCCTTAGGGTTGGGTCTTTGCCGCCGGTTGCGATCAGAGCGCTATCCCTATGGAGAAGAAGAGGGCCAGCGCAAGCTGCATTCTTCCAGTCAAGCCGAGCGCCGGAACGAGATCCTGGCCCGAAGCCCCGCCTGATACCGCCCTTATCGGCGCCAAAGCAAAGGGAATCGCAAGCAGTCCAAGTGGACCGAAGCGAAAGTAAAACCACGAAAAAGCCACGAAGACGAACATCACTACGACAAGGCTGAGATAAAGTATCCTGGTCCGACGATCCCCAATGCGAACCGCCAGAGTCTTCTTTCCCGCCTTCGCGTCCGAAGGAATATCTCGCAGATTATTCACAACCAATAGACAGACCGACGATATGCCAACCGGAATTGCAACCAAGAACTGGCTGAAGCTGACCTGGCCGATCTGAACGAAAGCAGTACCAACTACCGCAACCAATCCGAAGAAGATGAAGACGAAAAGCTCGCCATACCCGTAATACCCATATGGCTTGGAACCTCCTGTATAGAACCATCCTGCAAGGATTGCTGCTGCGCCGACGACGACTAGCCACAAGCTCGTCAAGACGGCAAGAGCCAGACCGAGAATACCAGCTAGAACAAAGAATCCAACGGCCGCCCTTCTTACAACCTTTGGACTCTTTGAACCTGAAGCAACCAGACGCAAAGGGCCTGAACGCTTCTCGTCGGTACCTCTGATTCCATCCGAGTAGTCGTTGGAGTAATTCGAAGCAATCTGCAAAGATAGCGAGACGCCTAGCGCAAGCATGGCTTCGAGCACCCGGACTTTTCCTGCCGCCACCGCCACTCCTGTTCCAACTGCGACAGGCACAACGGCGGCAGGAAGGGTCCGCGGGCGGGCCCCTGCGAACCAGAGACTTAAAGACATCGGAACTCCCTTTCGACAGCTCGAAACTTGGCGGAGTGACCCCTAAGGCCTGCGGGGAAAACGCGAGAAATCCGGTTTGCGCTTCTCTTTGTAGGCGTTGCGCCCTTCCTGGGCCTCCTCTGTCATGTAGAAGAGCATCGTCGCATCACCTGCCAATTGCTGCACGCCTGCCAAACCCTCATCTGCAGCATTGAAAGACGCCTTCAGCATACGAAGCGCTAATGGCGAGAGACTGAGAATCTGTTCACACCACTCGATAGTCGTCTCTTCGAGCTCACTCAGCGGAACAACCGTATTTACGAGCCCCATCTGAAGCGCCTCTTGGGCGTCGTACTGCCTGCAGAGGAACCAAATCTCTTTGGCCTTTTTCAGTCCGATGGTGCGGGCCAACAGACCAGAGCCATAGCCTCCGTCAAAACTTCCGACCCTTGGTCCGGTCTGCCCAAACCTTGCATTATCTGCCGCAATGGTGAGGTCACAGACAAGATGGAGAACGTGTCCACCGCCAATGGCATAACCTGCCACCATAGCTATCACGGGCTTTGGCAGCCTTCTTATCTGCACCTGCAGATCCAAAACGTTGAGACGACCAATTCCCGCCTTGCCTATCGAGTCGCTGCCAAGATACCCGTCGTCTCCGCGAATCCTTTGGTCTCCTCCTGAACAGAAAGCAAGAGGCCCCTCACCGGTAAGAATGACGACGCCGACGGATGGGTCGTCCCTAGCAACCGAAAATGCATCGGAAAGTTCGAAGAGCGTCTGAGGCCTGAAGGCATTTCGCACCTCCGGTCGATTAATGGTGATTTTCGCAATCCCGTCACTGGTTTCGTACTTGATGTCTCGGTAATCTCCAAGTGATTCCCATGCTCTTTGTGCCATACGTTTTGAAACCTCGCTTCGATATTTCTGATTGACTCCGTCTGTGATATCGCAATTCCAAACACGAAAGAATTATCTAAATCTAGACTTCGACGCAACGTTTTCGGTAAGACTAGCCGTACCTCTGGCTAACCTAACCTTTGTGAGAGAGCTAGTAGCGCTTGACATGCCAGCGTCGGATCATTTCGTCGATGCTATCAAATCCATTTGGAATGACGGAGATGGCTTCGTACCAATAGACCAAAGACTTCCCCACAAAGCCAAGAGATCGTTGATCGGCTCCCTCAAGCCGTCGAGAGTAATTGACTGGTCGGGGGCGGTAACCAAACTTGACGAGTCGATTCCGCTCGAAGATGACCAGTGCCTTGCCATGGCAACCTCGGGTACAACCGGAACCCCGAAGATCGTAATGTTCACCATGGACCAGCTCGAAGCATCAGCACGTGCAACATCTGGATACATCGGCGTTGGGGCCTCCGACAAATGGCTATGCTGCATCCCTGTCGCCCATATCGGAGGGCTGTCTGTTATTCTTCGCTCGTTGCTCGTCGGCAACCCCGTTGAAGTTCACAGTTCCTTCGATGCGGCTGATGCAA